>CADCIQ010000005.1:0-71009 GCA_902801425.1 uncultured Bacteroidales bacterium
TGAAGAAGGAACTCAATAAGAAATACTCCTACAAGCAAATCTTTAGAATGCTCTCAAAATACAAGAAAGCGAGAACGGACAAGGATGGACAGTGGGAGGACATCACAAAGCTCAAGTACATTGAGGAACTAACCAAGACGCTTGATGTATAGGGGCTGAAATACGAGATTCTTTATTAATTGAGACATGAATTATAACATTAATTAACCTAAATTCGATGAATTCAAATTACCTTATAAGCGCATCTCCGATGCTTGGGTTTTAACCAAAAATTAGCGACGATGACCAGAAAATTTAAATCAGAAAATTTATTTTTGGGAATTTTTCTGGCAATTCGTGGTAATTTTTAGTAAAAAAAAAGCAGCTTGCTGCTAATAAGGTAATTCGTCGAACTGACGTTAATTAGGACAAAAATTAATGAGAATCTAAGCTGTAAGGCCAATTAATGTCACAATTAATGTTTCATAAATGTCATAATTAATGTTATGCGACAGCAAAAGAATGTCGTCGAACTTACGTTTATTAGTAACTCCCTCGTAGTTCCCTTGTAACTCCTATGTAACTCCCATTTTTCTCCCATTTTTAGGAACGGACCTGGAACGGACTCATAACGGTATCACAACGGACTTACTGTTATGGCATAAACTGACAACTCTGAAAAACTTCGAAAAAAGAATTTTCACACCACTCTGCAACTCGTCACCCATAGCGTTGTAAGGCTTTATGTGTCAAGAAGTTGTAGCGGTGATTCATTTTAAAGCACTCGTCACCCACTCATCACCCTCGCGCTTGTATTGATTTGATATTGAGCAATATACGGAGAAATTTTACTCGTCGCCCTAAAAATTGTGACGAGTGAATCAACCGCAGAACATCCACATTCTCAGCAAGATACAAAGATTCGGGTGATGAGTGGGTGACGAGTGCTTTAAAATGAATCACCTCTGTAACGATAAGAGCCACAATAACTTGCAGCGTTGAGAGTGACGAGTTGCAGAGTTATGTAAAAAATCTTTTTTTCAGGTTGGATTAGAGACTGCGAGGGCTGAAAGCCCGACACCTAAAAGGGCAGTCCGTGAGGACTGTTATATTTGTCGATATTAGGGGTATGAGGTCTATAGGACCGACACCTAAAGTCATAGTTTTCAGGTGTCGCACTTACAGCGCTCCGCAAATCACACATCTACATAATGACAGCCCTCACGGACTGCCCTGTCAGGTGTCGGGCTTTCAGCCCTCGCTGCCTATATTGCCTCTATCTCATAACATAAAAAAGGAAGGCATCTCATGCGAAATGCCTTCCTTACATTGATCAATACTTATTTGCGTACTTCTTTCCATTCTTGATATAGATACCCTTCTGAGCGTGAGCCTTGATTATGCGCTGACCATTCAGATTATAGAACTTGTCATCACTCTTTTGCTCGTTAATGATGTATTCAATTCCTGTTGTCTCTTCTCCGTCAAGAGAAAGCTGCATATCAGTAATCTTGGCACTACTATGCTCATCGTTTTTTGTAATGTAGAAACAATATGGAGACACCGTTGTTGCACTTATCATCTGACCATTTGCTGAGAAAATGAAGTTATTGCTATTGTCAAAATCTGTAACAATAGAATAGTTACCAGTTATCTTCACGTCTATGTCAGGATTGTGAGTGCTAAGATTATCTTCGAAGTTATAAACTTCAATGTTTGTAGGCTCTGGCTTATCAAGAGCTGTGATTTTTATCTTAGAGCCATTCTTGATCGTTACTGTTCCAGACTTGGATGCAAGTGCAATGAATGGCTGACCTGCACGGATTGTTTCTGTAAGGGATATTTTCTTAAACATTATAACCAATTTATCGCCAGATTTGACAGTAGCCGTTCCTGATGGAACATATACTTGAGTAAAGTAGTCTGTATAATCGGTGAGATTAACATCGAATGGCATACAGAATGTAGAATACATGTTCTTGGTGAGTGTTCTTGTATAGCATATCCCACCTTCCCCGTATGTGCCTTCTGCTATGGTTGGATTCTTGTCTGTGATATCGAAAGATAATACATTCACAGTTATTGAACATGACTTTTTGAAATCGTCTGTAGCTGTACAGGTTATAGTCGCTATACCAGGGCTTATAGCCTTTAATACACCATTTGATGATATATTTGCTATGCTCTTATCTGATGACTTCCATGAGAGAACTTGATCGTCAGCATTTGACGGAGTGATAGTTGGGGTAAAAACCTTTTCCGCGCCACAGATCATGGTTAAGGTTTCATTACCCAGGTCAATGGAGGTTACTTGTTGTTTTACTGTAACCTTACATGTTGACTTAGTACCATATCCATCAGCAGCCGTGCAAGTAATTGTGCATGTGCCCTTTCCTTTTGCCGTAACAACTCCTTTTGAAGATACTGTAGCTACGCTATTATCAGAAGAAGACCATTCAATAGCAGTATTGTTTGCAGTAGTGGGGGAAATTGTTGTTGTAAGTGTTTTTGTCTTTCCTACCCATAGAGAAACAGTTTCATCACTTAGAGCTATGGCTGTAATTTGCTGTTTAACGGTTATTTCACATGTGGACTTAGTTCCATACCCATCTGCAGCCGTGCAAGTGATTGTACAAGTTCCTTTACCCTTTGCTGTTATTACTCCTTTTGAAGAAATTGTTGCAACGTTTTTATCTGAAGAATACCATGTAATGGCAGTATTACTGGCTGTTGTAGGAGTTACTGTCGCTGTAAGAGTCTTTGTATTTCCTACCCATATCGAAGCTGATGCATCACTAAGGGCAATGGCTGTCACTGGCTGTTTTACTGTGACTGAGCATATGGATTTAGTTCCATATCCATCAGCAGCTGTGCAAGTGATTGTGCATGTGCCTTTACCCTTGGCAGTTATAACTCCTTTTGAAGAGACTGTAGCAACTTTATTGTCTGAAGATGACCAATTAACTGCTGTATTACTTGCATCCATAGGAGTAACCGTTGCAGTAAGTGTCTTCGAATCACCTATCCATAAAGTTGTAGTTGCATCGCTAAGTGCAATGTTTGTTACTGGTTTTTCTACTGTGATTTTACATGTCGCTGTCTTGCCATTGTAAGTTTTGGCAGTAATTGTAGAAGTTCCAGGACTCTTTGCCGTAACAACACCATCAGAAGAAATAGTAGCCACGGTTGTATTGGAAGATGACCATGTGATAGTGTTGTTAATTGAATTTTCTGGTGTGATAGTAACTTCAAGCTTCTTTGTTTTACCAACTTTTATTTTTTCATTTGTATTGGCAAATGAAACTTTTGTAGGTTCATTTATTGCTTGTATATTCTTCCATTCATTCCATCCATCTGTTGTTTTATATGCAGAAACCGCAGATGAAGGTACATACAGAGTTCCTGACAGACATTGTGCTCCAAAGAAAGCGTATGATTTTAATGATGGAGGTGTAACTGCATAACATATAACTTTTGATAAAGATTCACAATCATAGAATGCCATCTCTCCAATACTTGTCACAGAATTTGGGATGCAGACAAAAGCTAAGGAAGAACAATTATGAAAAGCTTCCTCTCTGATACTCGTCACAGAGTTGGGAATTGTAATTGAGGTGAGACTAGTGCAATCTGCAAAAGCTGAACCTTCAATACTTGTTATAGAGTTAGGTATTGTGATTGAGGTCAGAGCTGAGCATCCGGAGAAAAGTGAATTATTAATACTATTTATTGATTCTGGAATAATGATAGAGGTGAGACCTGAGCACCCTGAGAAAGCTGCACTTCCAATACGCGTCACAGAGTTCGGAATATAGATTGAGGTGAGACTGGTGCAATTCTTGAATGCCGCATTTCCAATGCTCGTCACAGACTCAGGGATGGTAATTGATGTTAAGCCTATGCAATCAGAAAAAGCAGCTCCCGCGATTCCTTTTGTTCCTTCCTTTATTTTTATTATAGTGTTTATTGGCATAGAACCTTTATATCCATAAAGAAAGTATCCTAAATATACTAATCCATCAGATTGTTCTTGATACCATTTCGTATTGTCGAAAGCATAACTTCCCATAAACGTAACTGAGTTGGGAATTTTGATTGATTTAAGATTTGTGCAACCATAGAAAGCATAACCTCCTATACTCGTAACAGAGTTTTGGAAAGTAATCGAGGTGATATTAGAGCAATTATAGAAAGCATAGTTTCCGATAATAGTTACAGAATTTGGTATTGTGATAGAAGTGAGACCAGAACAAGCCCAAAAAGACTGTTGTCCTATACTCGTAACAGAGTTTGGAATCGTAATTGACGTGAGAGCAGAGCAAGTACTAAAAGAACGATTTCCAATTGCTGTAACTGACTCTGGGATTGTGACAGATGTGAGATTGAAACAATGGAAGAAAGCATGATCTCCAATATTAGTAACACCATTTTTTATTATTATTTTTTTGATATTGATACGTTGATCGAACCATGGTATTGTATTCGTTTCATTTGTGTATTCATAGTTAGGCATATCCGTTCCTGATATGGTTAATGTGCCATCATTAGATAGAGTCCAAGTGATTTCGGCATGAACTGCATTGAAGGCAATCATGCTGAATAAAATGAGTGTGAATATCTTCTTCATAGTAGAAAATAAAAAAGGGCGCAGACTTTCCGATAGTCTCGTCCTCCTTAAAGGTATCGCCAAACACCGTGTAACAGACAAGTTTACGGAAAAGCCCATGCCCTATACGGACACGGAACTTTTCGCTAACTTGTTCCCGTTACTTGAAATTGGCGATTTCTTAAGGAGAGAACAAAAGCTAAAAGCTCAATGTTATATTTTATGTCGAGAGAATCGGTAGTTGCTCACCCAAGTTAATAAAATAAATGTTTAACTATCTTGCAGATACCAGTATCTGATACTGATTCCACATAAGGGGGGAACGGTTACCGTTCGTCTGTTTAATTACGTTTTACTTTCTGTTTCTTATTAATTGTTTTTATGGGTTAAATACTCTTGTTGATACTTTCGAATGCAAAAATAAACAATTTTTATGAAATCTCCAAATATTTGTGTTGAAAATATCTTTTTAACGTAAAATCGACGAATTAAAACTACGTTGTATTATCAGCAAGCTGCTAAAAAATTAATGCGAAATTAATGTGTTATTCGTGATAGTTAATGTAGGTTCGCAGAACGAAAACATATAATTTCTCGTAAATATCACGTTAATATAACATTAATTCCACAGAAGTAAAAAACTTGCCGCTCATAGGTCTTCAAAAGAATTTCCTATGAGCGGCAATACTATATAAATCAACTCCCACTTTTGGGGGTGAGGGCTACTTTTTAAATATCCAACGCAGCGTGATATGCCTCGTAGATAGCCTTAGTGATGTTAGCAGGACGAACACAGTCGCCAACCTCACGAACGAATGGAGCACATCCACGGAGGGCATCAACATCTGCACGGTTAGAACGCTGACCAAGGGCACAGATAACGGTCTTTCCCGGAACAAGTACCTCGTTACCTTCTTTATCCTTACAGATTACACCTTCAGCGGTAATCTTCTGACCGACATACTCAGTATGGGCTGTTGAGAACTCTGCAACCTTACGCATAAGGATAGGACGCTGACGGATATTGCAATCAGCAGCAAGGGTGTCACGCATCTCTACAAGCTCGACCTTCTTGCCTTCCATGCCAAGATGAATAGCACACTCACATCCTGCAAGTCCACCACCAAGCACAACTACGCTATCACTAACCTTATCCTTGTTGAGATAATAGTCATTGACGATTATCACGTTATCAGAATCAATGCCCGGAATTGGCGGAACGATAGGTGTAGAGCCAACAGCGAGGATAAGTGCATCAACGCCTTCCTTCTCTACATATTCAGGTGTAACGGTAGTGTTAAGACGAATCTCCACACCCTCATCCTTTGCCTGACGCTCAAGTACCACACCAAGCTCATACATCTCATGTTTGAATGAGATAGCCTCCTCTGACTTCAAGATACCACCGACCTTGTCTGCTTTCTCGCAGAGAATAACCTTATGGCCACGCTGTGCAGCAGTAACGGCAGCCTTGAGTCCGGCAACACCGCCACCAACTACCATCACCTTCTTGCTCTTACGTGCAGGAACAACCTCCATACCCTCAATCTCACGACCAATCAACGGATTAACGGCACAACGACGAGTGAAAGTGACAGGACGCTCAGCCATACAGGTATAGCAACGCAGACACTTCACTATGCGGTCTTCCTGACCTGACATTACCTTCTGTGGGTGGAATGGGTCTGCAAGCAACTGACGACCCATATAAACAACATCAGCCTTACCCTCGGCTATGATACGCTCCATCTGCTCAGGATCGCTGAGAGCACCGATAGTAGCTACAGGCTTCTTCACATGCTTCTTAATCTCAGCAGCAAGCCATACGTTCACGCCATGCTCATCGAACATAGGAGGGGTGGTGTTGAAGAATCCAAACTGATAAGAACCTGCAGAAACATGGATAAGATCAACAAGGTCTTCAACTGCCTGTGCAATCTTTATACCATCCTCTATGCCATAGCCACCATCAAAAAGCTCACTACCACTAAGACGAACCTCAACAGGGAAATCCGGTCCTACGACGTTACGTACAGAAGCAAGAACCTCACGAACTATGCGGATTCTATTCTCAAGAGAGCCTCCGTACTCGTCTGTACGATGATTGAGATATGGAGATAGGAACTGATGCAGAAGCCATCCGTGACCTGCATGAACCATTATCATCTCATATCCTGCACGCTTACAAAGGGCAGCCTTCTCGCCGTATGTCTTCACGATGTCGGCAATCTGTTCCTTTGAAAGAGCCTTCACCGGACGGCCATCAGGGCGTGTTCCGTCACTTGGTCCCCACTGGTTGAGGCTTGCCTTCTTATTCTTGTCAGACATATAAGTACCAGCATACTGCCCTGAGTGTGAAAGCTCTATGCTTGGCACAGCACCATGACGACGGATTGCATCAGCAACGAATGTGTGAGCAGCAAGACATCCTACAGTCTCAAGGTCGAGGTGAAGCATGTGACTACCATCCGTATCAGGATGCACCACAAGCTCACTAACTGTAACGGCAGCAGCACCACCCTTGGCACGAAGCTCATAGAAACCCTGAGTACGAGGACCAGGACAACAATCAGCGGTTATATCTGTTGCACCCATTGGTGCTGAGAAGATACGATTACGGAAAGTTACCTTACCTAATTTGATAGGGCTTGTAAGATTTGGATATTTATTCATGTTCTTTTATAATGTTTTTGTTTATTAGGCGATGAAAAATCGATGCAAATTTACAAACTTTATTTCATTCACACAAATTATTGATGTTATTTTTTCTTTAAGTATGTAATCAAATTTAATTATTAATCAAGAATTAGAGAGATTTGTCGAAGACCCACTGACCGCAGGGAAGTAATTAGAGATCTTTTCTTTTGAATTTTAGAGAATTTGAGAAATATCGCTTACGCTACTACCAATCACGCAGGTTCTCAAATGCTACGAAGTAGCAAAATTCTCTCTTTCGCATTAATTCAAAATTGACTTTCCCTTCGGCCGTCGAGCTAAACCTTCTCAAATTCTCTAATTCTTGATTATAAAAAATCTGTACATTTACTTATATGTAAAAAAGATAAAGAGGTAATGCGGAGATCCACATTACCTCTTTTATCATTTACTCAAGTTCAAGCTGCAATCTTTCAGCAAGCAACTTGAAAGCCTTGCTATATTCAAGCATTTCCTCATAGTTCTCCTTTGGAGTGAGGATCTTGTGCTTCTCTGTCTGCTCTGCAAGACGGATGCTGAGAGTGATATTACCATTATGGAGATATTTCGCCATAGTAACCTCAAGACGCTTCTTGATTTCAATCAGCTCATTCTTCAGCATCTCATTCTCCACGACAAGCTCAATGTTCGGATAGTCGGTTATAGAAGGTACAATATTCTTCAGACGCTTTGCCATACCTCCCATTTTCGACTGTTCCATTCTATTGCACATAGAGAGCCACTGCAAACGCAAGTCGGCAAGAGTGAAACTCTCTGTCTCCGTTGTTTTCTTCTCTACTACGGTTTCCGTCTTCTGCCCCTTATTTCCGTTAAGGATGTTATTGAACGACATTCCTATGCCCGAAATGGAAACCTTTGGCATTATAGGCTTGACTGCTTCAGCCTTCATTGTTGCCGTTGGATTACTTATCTGAGGATTCTTTCCAGTACCAGACAATACAGTTTGTACAGTCCCTGCCACCTGTGGAGCAGAATTTGACTGTACTGCAGCCATGATATTCTTAAACAGGGATTTTAACTTCTTCTTGGGGCCACGCCCCCCCCCGTCATCATCTGGTTGCTGAATCTGTGCTACCTCTATAAGTGTAAGCTCTACAAGCAATCGCTTGTTGGAACTCTGACGATATTTCACATCGCACTCGTTGAGTATCTTCAAGGCAGAATAAAGGAACTTCACGGGACATTTCTTTGCCTGTTCTGCATAGCGTTTGCGAAGGGCATCGCTCGTCTCAATAAGCTTCAGGGTTGACTCATCAGCAGCCATGAGCACATTACGGACATGAGAAGCAAGTCCTGTGATGAAATGCCCGCCGTCAAAGCCTTTCTCCATAACGCCGTTCAGAAGAAGCATCTCCTCCTTGACCTTGCATTCAAGAGCATAGTCGATAGCGTTGAAATAATTCTCTACATCAAGCACGTTGAGGTCTTCGAGTACCTTGGCGTATGTTATGTTTCCCTGACAGAAGCTTGCTGCCTGATCGAAGATGGAAAGTGCATCACGCATTCCGCCGTCAGCCTTTTCAGCAATAAGATTAAGAGCCTCTTCCTCGTAGGTTATTCCCTGATCATCAGCCACATGCTTTAGATGTGCGATGATATTCGGAACGGTCATACGCTCGAAATCATACACCTGACAACGAGAAAGAATAGTTGGAAGAATCTTATGCTTCTCAGTAGTTGCAAGGATGAATACCACATGTGCTGGTGGTTCCTCCAGGGTCTTCAGAAAGGCATTGAAAGCGGCAGACGAAAGCATGTGCACCTCGTCGATGATGAACACCTTATATTTTCCCACCTGCGGAGGTACTCGCGTCTGCTCCATAAGGCTCTTGATATGCTCAACACCATTGTTGCTGGCAGCATCAAGCTCAAATATATTCAGCGAGCGTTGCTCGGCAAATGCCTTACAGCTTTCGCACTCACCACAGGCATCGCCATCCGAGGTAGGATTGGTACAGTTGATTACCTTGGCAAAAATACGCGCACAAGTAGTCTTACCCACACCACGAGGACCGCAGAAGAGATACGCATGCGCAAGTTTTCCACTTGCCACGGCATTCTTCAGCGTGGTGGTGAGTGCCTGTTGTCCAACGACAGCATCAAATGACGAAGGACGATATTTTCTGGCAGAAACTATATATTCCAAAATTATTACGAATTTAAGTTACGAATGCAAAGTTATAAAAAAATCTCGTAACGAGAGCCTATTTCCGGGAGAATTATTGCAATATAATGTAAAAAACATCAATTCGTGTGTCAAGGTGCAAGAAAGGCACGATTTCCGCTTGTTCCATATCTTTCCGTTTACATTGCGTGTTTTCTGTGCTTATTGCAAGTTCGAAACTCCTTTGTAAATACCAATTATACACCTTAAATTTACCATAATAATACCATTAAATTACCATAGTTAATGGTATTATTATGGTATTATTATGGTATTATAATGGTATTATCATGGTATTTACATAGGAAGAAAAGGGAATGCAGAACAAAAGCACTAAAGGAAATTTAACGTGACATGCTTTTCACGTTAATTAAGATAAAAAACTCTCAAGTATATTTGCTTGAATGGATGAAAAAAATTATCTTTGCAGAAAATTTAAGACATTATGGGCAAAATCAACTCAATCTGGGCTTATGTGGGTCGCCACAAGTACCTTATTACTGTGATAGTGGGAATTCTCCTCGTCGGCATAGTTGACGAGAATAGTTTCCGTAGCCTTGCTATTTATCAGATCAGAATACAGGAACTTCAGGCACAGATAGACGACTACCAGAAGCAGTTTGATAATGACTCCATACGTCTTCACATTCTGATGAATGATCCCAAAGGTGCAGAGCGCATAGCTCGTGAGCGATACCTTATGAAGCGTCCTAACGAGGACATCTTCATTATGAGTACCGACCCAAGGCCTGTTGAAAATTAACAGTAGCCTCTCCCCCCGCCCTCCCCCGCAGGGAGGGAGCCGGAAGACGGAACAACAAATCTGGTAATTTTCAACTTGTAATTTGTAATTAAACATACACTCTCCATCAACGAACCAGTTCCCTCCCTATGGGGGAGGGCGGAGGGAGAGGCCGCTATTTTTATGAGACAACTTAACACTATACAGAATTACATTCTTCTCATTGGCGCGATCATGATGGTCGCAGGTGTTGGATGCGTGGTATTCGGCATCATGCCAAAGGCTTCATCAATAGTATTTGCCGTTGGCACAATTTCATTTGCACTTATGCAGATGAGCCAGACCTATGACGGCAATAACATCACCCTAAAGCGTCTTCGCGGAATAATGGTGCTTGCCGACATAGCTTTCATCATATCAGGATTGCTTATGATAGAAAATGTGTATAGGTTCTTCTTTCCCTACGTTGCCAACACAATGGAGGGCTACAACACATACGTGCACGTGGTTCACAACAACTGGGTTGTGGCTTTGCTGATTGGAGCGGTGCTTGAGATTTACACCACACACCGTATTGCGTATGTGATTAAAAAGGAAGAAAACGAAACAAATGTTAACGAAGAATAGCATTTGCGCTCATATTGTATGCCAGCCATATATAATTAAGGTGTGACTTTCTAAATAAATCCTAATTATATCGTATTTGTTTTAAATTGCTTGAAAATATTTTCGTATTTCTACATTATTATTTAACTTTGTAGAGAAAAGAAAGCTACATTGACATTATAAACAAAATATGAAGAATATATTCTACTTTCTCTGTGCTGCTGCCGCCTTGGCATCATGCTCAAGTTCGTACAACATTCAGGGCACGTCTGATGTCCAGAATCTGGACGGACACATGCTGTATATCAAGGCACTTCAAGGCAACGACCTGAAGAACATTGACTCATGCGATGTTGTTCACGGAAAGTTTGAGTTCAGAGGAACTATTGATACTGTAAAGGTGGGAACTCTCTTCATCAATGACGAAGGCGTTATGCCTATTGTGCTTGAGGAAGGTGACATCACTATCAAATTCAATACTGCCAAGCAGACCTGTACTGGCACATACCTTAATGACAAGCTCGCTGATTTCATTGAAAAATACAATCAGATAACAAGTCAGATTGCTGACCTCACACACCAGGAGGCACAGGCTGTGATGAATGGTGAGGACATGAACGAAGTGTATCGTGACTTGCAGAAGAAACAAAGTTCTCTCTCTGTAGAATCAGAAAATCTCATAACATCATTCATAGAACAAAACTTTGACAACGTACTCGGTCCTTTCGTCTTCCGTATGGTGACAAGCATGGAGGTGCCGATGACAAACTCGTGGATTGAGGCTCTGATGGTCAAGGCTACCGATACATTCAAGAATGACCGCTATGTGAAGGAATTCATGGATGAAGCTAACCGAAATCAAGCCATCATAACTGGTATGGATGATGCCTCTCCGGCAATACCTGAGACTCCAGAGAATGAGAATGTTGAGACACCACCAACTCCAAACGAGATGGCTAATCCTCGCAAATGACAAAAATGATAATACCGCATTATGGGAAACTTCATAATACAGAATGGAATAATAGTCAATGAGGGTCGGCAGTTTGTCGGCTCTCTTGTCGTTACTAACGGCATCATAGCCAAGATTATCACAGAAGGAAACGGAATTGATGCTGGAAAATATAGTAACTATGATATATATGATGCCAAGGATTGCTATATCCTTCCTGGCATAATTGATACTCACGTACATTTCCGTGAGCCTGGACTTACGCACAAGGCTGATATTTCAACAGAGTCAAGAGCCGCAGCTTTTGGTGGTGTTACTTCGTATTTCGACATGCCTAACACCAATCCACAGACCACCACCCTTGAAGCTCTGCGTGAAAAACAGGAACTGGCGAGAGAGAAGAGCCTTGTGAACTGGTCTTTCTTTCCGGGTGCAACGAACGATAACATAGAATTCCTTGAGAGCATGGATGCAAGTGAGATTCCGGGAATAAAACTTTTCATGGGCTCTTCCACAGGCAATATGCTTGTAGATAAATATGGTTCGCTGATAAAGATTTTCCAATCGGCAGCAAAGAATGAACTTGTTGTGATGGCGCATTGTGAAGACACGGAAATCATAAATGCGAATATGAAGAAGATAAAGGAACAGATGGGCGATGATCCTGATGTTATGTTCCACCCTATCATCCGTTCTGAGGAAGCCTGTATGGAGTCTTCATGCCTTGCAGCATCACTTGCCCGTCAGACGGGAGCAAGGCTTCATATTGCACATATCAGTACTGAGGCAGAACTCAATGCTATCTTCTCCCCTACTCTTTCTGACGACCTTCCACAGATTACTGCAGAGGCAACGGTTGCGCATCTAATGTTTGACAACAATGACTATCGCACTCTTGGAGCACGTATCAAATGTAATCCTGCAATAAAGAAGTCTTCTGATAAGGACGCACTTCGCAAAGGACTTATGAACGGTCAGATTTCAACCATAGGCACAGACCATGCGCCTCATTGCATAGAAGAAAAACAAGGTGGGGCGGCAAAGGCAATGTCGGGAATGCCGATGATACAGTTCTCCTTGCCAACAATGTTGAATCTTGTGGATGAAGGTGTTCTGACAATAGAAAAACTCGTCACGCTTATGGCACATAATCCTGCAAAACTCTTTGGAATTGTAGGGCGTGGATTCATTCGTGAAGGCTATAAGGCTGACATAACGATAGTTAAGCTTCAGTCACCCTGGACGGTGACAAAGGATTGCATACAAAGCAAGTGCGGATGGAGCCCTATGGAGGGCAGGACATTCAACTGGCAGGTTCGCGACACGATATGCAACGGCAATTTCGTGCTTCGCAACGGCAAACTCTCAGAACAGACTAAAGGCGAACAAATTAAATTTAATCACAACAAATGATCAAAATCTTATACTACATTTACCAGATAGTATTTTGCGTTCCTGTAATTGTCATCTCACTCATAATCTGCACCGCATTCATTGTGCTCGGAACTAAGTTCGGTAATGCTAACTACTGGGCTTATCATCCGGGAAGGATATGGAGCAAGATTATCGTGAAATCATTGTTCCTTCCAATAAAAGTAGAAGGTCGCGAGAACATAAATGATAATGAGAGCTATGTATTTGTAAGCAATCATCAGGGAGCCTTCGATATATTCCTTATATATGGCTACCTTAACAAGAACTTCAAGTGGATGATGAAATACCAGTTGTTCAAGATTCCATTCCTTGGTGCCAGTTGTCGTGCTTGCAAATTCATACCAGTTGACAAGCGTTCTCCTCGAAAGATCAAGGAGACTTACGACACAGCACGCGAATTTCTGAAGCATGGAATGTCTGTGGTTCTCTTCCCTGAGGGCGCACGAACCTTTACTGGTCACATGGCAAGCTTTAAGCGAGGTGGTTTCCTCCTGGCCGATGAGCTTCAGTTGCCTGTCGTACCATTGACAATCAATGGCAGCTTTATCGTAAAGCCACGTCAGAAGGATATGTGGTTCGTAAATCGCTATCCACTTACACTCACCATCCACAAGCCAATCTATCCAATTGGCAAAGGACCGGAGAATGTCAAAATGCTAATGGAGCAAAGCTATGAGGAAATACAGAAATCTCTTGTTCCTGAATATCAAGGATTCGTTGCGAACCCAGACCAATAGATACAAAAAATCCCCTACTGCCTTCACAGGTGGTAGGGGGCTATAACCTTAATAATCTAATACCATGAAAAACACGATGCAAAGATAATGATTTTTTCTGAAAAATCCAAACAAAAACCGATTAAAATTCTAAAATTTTTAAGTAATTAGACATATTAAGTTTATTCGGTTTGAAGTTTCGGAAAAATGGTAAAACATTTCTTCTGTTTATACGAATTTCTGAAATACAGAACTTAAATTATAAACTCAACGAGATTAATAAAAGTAGAAAGAGTAAAGAGTAAAAGTATAAAGTTATGAAAAGTTTGCTTATCAAAGACACGACTCTTGAGGAACGTAAGGAAATTGTACAGAATGCGCTGAGCTTTAGTGCTGGTGATTGTGATGACAATGATTTGTCTGACATCTACGATGATTATATTCTCGGCCTCAAGGAACTTGCAGACATCAATCGTGAGTTCAGCGAGAAACATTGTGGTGAAATCGTTGCCGGAGAACTTACAAAGCCTTCTACTTGTTAAGGGCAAAAGTATAATTAAGGCTTTGAGGTTATAAGGTTAAAGGTCAGCTTCAATTATAGCATTTATACCATAAACCTTATAACCTCCAAAAATTAATTACACATGCCAATCCTTTCCATATCCCAAACAGAATACAGATACCTGTAGGTATAGACAATTCCAGATATATATTTGTCAGGCTCCGATATACTTATTTATACAGTTTGAAGTATTTCTCAAAAGAGGAAGCCAAACTTTCCTCTCCAGTATTTTTACCAAGAACAATCCCATCAGGAGAAATAAAATAATATGTAGGACCATTTACATCATATCGCTGCATGATGTTCTTACAAGCTTTACGGTCATTCCATTCATACCATGGATCTCTGCCCCATTTCTTTTCATCCTTACATTCTTGTTCCCAGAAATATGGATCATCACAATTCACCATAAGCATATCCACCTTGTCTGAGTGATTCTTAGTTCCATACATCCAACACACGTTCTGGAATTAAACTCTATTAGAAGAAACTTACCATTACCATTAAATTCGTTGAGATGATGCTCTTTCCCATTATGGTCATAAAGTTTGAAATCAGTCATTTGTTCGCCAATCATTATAGGTATATACTTTGGCAATTCAAGTCGTTTCCTTGTCTCTACGACCCATCCGTCATCTCTATCAGAAATATTGAACGGAACTTTTGATAATAGTGCTATGGCTTTATCTCTGAACGAGTCCAACTTTAATTCACGAATAATTACGGCTACATTCCAAAGAGCTTTTGAAAATACAGGATTATATTCCTTTGTCTCAAGTAAATTTAACATATTCTCAACATACAGGCAATTTAATCTATCAGATTCTCTTTTTATCTCATCATAATCTTCGGAATTACTATTAAAATATGCCATATTACGTTTTTCATAATAACCGGGTATTCTTTCTTCTATATATGACATATATTCATTTTTTTCCTTTTGCAGGGAATTATCATTCACTACGTGCCAAGCTTCATAATCCATCCCTCTACCTTTTATTGTGGTTGTAGTTCCTGGAGTAGCATAAAAACACAAAAGTGGTCTATTCGGTGTTACTATACAAAACTCCTCTTCTGTTATGCTGTCAGGATTATGAACAATACGAAAATTCCCGCCAATAACTGTATCTACATCAGATGGGCTTCCCATATAAGAATCCGATTTATAAAAACGGACACTTAGTTGAACAATCGTTCCATCAGGTACACCTTCTACTTTGCCTTCCACAATGACTGGAGGAATATTCACCTTTGGATCATTATATTTGTGTGTTTGTGCATGTCCAATTATGAAAATATTAATTACTAGCGACAAAAGAATAAGGATTGATTTTCTCATATCGTTTTTACCAAGGAAATGTTTCTGGATCATTAAGTACATTTGAACGCAGATTCTGATTCAAACTGCTAATAGCAACCATATCTTCATCAGAGAGACTAAACTTCATAACTTCAAGATTCTCTGCAAAGTGATTCGGCTTGGCACGAGGAATTGTGATAAGGCCACGCTGAACTATCCAACGTAGAACTATCTGCGATGCAGTCTTATTGTATTTAGCTGCAAGCGACTGAAGCAAAGGATGACCGATGACATCAATATCACCTTGCCCGAAAGGTCCCCAAGCCTGTACCTGAATACCAAGTTCTCGGTTATAGGCAATATTTTCTTCCTGTGTCATGAATGGATGCACCTCAATCTGATTTATCACAGGACGGATCTCTGCATACGAAAACAAGTCCTCAAGATGATGACGGTTGAAATTGCTTACGCCAAGTGAACGTATCTTTCCCTGACGCACGAAGTCCTCCATAACCTGCCACGTATCCTTTACACAGTCCTTTACTGGCCAATGTATCAGCAAGAGATCAAGATATTTCGTGTTGAGTTTCCTCAGACTTTCCTCTATTGATTGTCTGACGGTTTCCCTACCCTCACGCATTATGTTGGTTGCAACCTTCGTGGTAAGGAATATCTCACATCGTGGAATAAGACTGTCATATATTCCCTGCCCGACCTCCGCTTCATTCTCATATCCCTGAGCGGTGTCGATATGACGAAATCCAGCCTCAAGGGCAAGACGAACATTGTTTACAGCTGTTTCACCACGTAGTGTCCAAGTACCGACACCTATCTGCGGTATTTCAATTCCATTGCTTAACTTTATCATTTTTATTTAGTTATTACATTAAAGTTTCTTTTCGTGCTACAAAAATACAAAAAAAACGCAACAAAACAAAGAACTATCACAATTTTTCACATAATGAATTCGGCTTCTATCGCGACCGGATACCTCCAATCATAGACAGAAGCCGAAACACGTTTTTGGGGTAAAAGATAAGGATATTTATAGTACTAACTTTTTCATTGGAATAGCTTTAGGTCAATGCTTGAACCCATTGTCTTATAGCCTTCGGCATTAGGATGTAGCCAGTCATTCTCATAGAGATACTTGCTCTGCAAAGCCTCAGGATTGGCAGAATCACGTATCATCTTATCGAAATCAATAACCGCATCGAAAGCACCACTTGTGCGGATCCACGTATTCACCTTAGTACGGGCCGCCTCGTGGTCTGGTGTGTGGTATTTATTGCCCTTGAAAGGTGTTATCGTTCCACCATATACCTTGATGCCCTTTGCATGTGCCTCCACTATCATTTTCTTATACGCCTCGATAAGAGCGTTTGCAGTCTGTTCACCATTGCGACAACTGCCAAGGTCATTTATTCCTTCGAAGATAATGACATATTTCACGCCTTCTTGCTGCATAATATCTCGTGTGAAGCGAGAAGCGCCAGTAGGACCAAGACCACCACGGAGAACGCAGTTACCACCAATGCCAAGATTTAGCATTGCCACATCCTTTGTCTTCGCATTGTCAAGAAGGGCACGTGAGAGATTATCCGGCCAACGATCCTGCATATTGGTTGTAGAACCACGGCCATCCGTTATCGAGTTGCCGAGAATAGCCACTGCACGTGTATTCTTGTTCCCCACAACATCTATTCCACAGATTGTGTACCAATGGTTCGTCTTTTTCGCCTTTGAGAAATCAGAACCATTACCCTCTACAAGATAACTCGTAGTACGGCTTCCTGGATGTCCCGTCACTATCTTGTTGTCGCACTCACCATAATGTATTGTGATTGCCACATTCTCACGGTTTCTCAGCTTAAAGTCTATGGCATCAGAAGCCACCATCTTTCCAGCCTCAATCGTAACTCCAGCCTTACCCTTGAATTTCAGGCTTTTCATTGTGCCGACCTTTATATCAGCAGAAGAACCGCTACTTGTGGCTACGGCAATCTCCACAGCCTTGATATTGAGCGGAGACTTTCCATGCTCGTTTGAGAACTTCACACGAATCTTATCACCACCCACAGAAACCTGTACAATCTCACGAATGGAGTTACCAGACAAACCCGGTTCTGGTGCGAGATTATGAGGTTCAACAAGCTGCATGGCGGTTGTCCATGTACCAACCCATTTCTGGGCAAATGCAGTAAATGATAGCGCAAATGAGAACGCTACAATAAATAAAGACTTTTTCATTAATACTATAATAACTAGATTTTAATTGAGACGAATTGATATTTCAAAGGTTTAATCATTCTTGAAAAAAAATTACGCCGACAGGGGATTTTCCTACTCATCAATAGGAAAAATCCCTACATTGGTAGGGAAAAACAATTTGGAAAGTAAATATAATACATTACCTTTGCACTCAGAAATAAGAAACAAAATTATTATAACATTTAAAAACGTACTATTATGAAAAAGTATATTTTCGCCCTCATAGCAATGGCATTCATTTGCACAGGTTCAGTTTCAGCACAGCATCATCACCACGGTGATCATCATCGCATTGAAGCTCATCACCACCGCCATCATCACGCTCCTGTTGTTGCAGTTCGTCCCATGCCAAGACATCATCACCATCATCACGCTCCTGTAGTCGTTGAAAGACCAGTTGTCGTTGAGCGTCCTGTAGTCGTTGAGCGCCCGGTTGTTATAGCAGACCGCTGTCATCGTCACCACCACCATCATCACTGCCACGGCGATAAGGCTGGCGCAGTAGTTGCAGGTGCAGTAGCTGGTGCAGTTCTCACATCTATACTCGTACATTAAAATCTCGAAATAAAAAAATATACATAGTTTGTTAAGTTATCTACACGAAAAAAGATTATTATTCAGGTTAAAAAGTTAGTTTTCACTCTTTGAAACAAAAAAGAGACAGTCAGAAGCGAAGCGTCACTTCTGACTGTCTTGTTTTTATCTCGCTAAATACTAAATCATCCCCATCATTCTTCCTCGCACTCCAACCTCTTTAGCGCGAGATGATGCCCTACGGCAGCGGCTTTACGATAGAACTGCATAGCCTTGTCAATATCCGGCTCAGTAGTCCATCCCTCCTCAAACGACTGTCCAATGCGATACCACGCATACGGATCTTCCGACTTCATATAAGCCTCAAGGGCAAGCGTAAGATTACTTTTCACGTGCCCAAGTCCCCTGCGATAGATATCCCCGAGACTCGTAGGCGCATACAACAGATCTCCCTGCCTTATCGCTTCCTTATACCATCGAATGGCTTCATCGGGATTACGCTCAAGACCGATGCCATATTCATAGATAGTACCAATATCATTCAGAACCACACCCTCAATCTCCTCGCCACGCTCATAGCGCTCAGCAATCGTCAGAAGCAAATCCACATCCTCCTTGCAATAGCTCTCGGTTGTCTCCGAACCGTCCGTCTGCCAAGAGAGAACCGTGCCAATGGAAACATGCTGGGGCACATCCACTTGAATCTCATCATCCGTGCACATCGTCTCGTCAATAATCTCATCAGAAGGCAAGAGATCATGTCTGAGCATGTAAATCACATACCCGTATATCCGGGGAGTTGAGGAATATATCGTAACTCCCATGCTATTGAGTACATCATCCGAGACATACACGAATGTTTCGTCAATAGGCAGCGTGAGATAATACTTCAACCCAAGACTCAACACGCACTTCATATACGCTATCTCCTCGCCGATGGATTCCGCCACCCATTCCTCATCGAAAATCTGAAACGCACCATCATCCTCCTCGCTATACGGGGAATCCGTGAGATACATACTGAGCGTATCAACCAGATAAGGGAAGAAACGGTAATCCTCGTATGAGGCTATCCTATCCATAGAGAGTATGTATCCTGTACCTATCCTCTCTATGGTGAACATACTCACCGAATGTTTCCCCCGATAGAATCCCCACGCATCGGGCACATCATCAGGACTGACGGAAAGAACAATGTCATCCATTCCGAGCAAATCGAGAAAACGACCAAAGTCGAAATCCCGCTCAGAAGCTATGGCTACCTGTACAAGCATCAGTTATTCACTTCGTTAGTTAGAGTCAATGACATCACATCGCCCAGGGAGTGCATATCATGAAAGAGATTCACGAAGTCGGTCTTATCGTTTGTACGCACAATGAAATTGAACGTAGTGAAGTTATCCGTATAGTCATAGCGGAGGTATTCATACGATAAGTGAACACCGTATTTGTTAAAGCACTCATGGTAAATCCCTGAATCCTTCACTATCCTACCTACTTTCAGTCTAATCACGTTCTGCTCCCTGCCCTTGAGGAAAATTTTCTCAAAGTACTCAAACGCCTTCAATATGGCGATGATAAGGAAACAAGCCGAAGTGGCTATGATATACATACCCGCACCCACAGCCAAGCCTATACAAGCCGTCATCCATATACCAGCAGCCGTAGTGAGACCTCTCACCGAACCTTTCATCTGGATTATGGCACCGGCACCAAGGAAACCGATACCAGAGATTACCTGTGCGGCTATTCGTCCGGGATCACCATTCTTCAATCCCATGTATTCCTGAGGAATATAGATGGAAACAAGCATGGCAAGCGTGGCACCCATTGATATGAGTGCAAACGTACGCATACCTGCCACCTGTCCTTTCTGACGGCGCTCAAAGCCTATCACGGCTCCAAGCGTCAAACTAATGAACAGCTTGTAAATCGCTCCTATGGTATTTACTTCCGAAGAGCATATCTGTGTGTAAATGTCGTTTAGCATAGCGATTATTTGTTTGGCCAACACCCCATCAGCCTAATTACTAACTGCAAAGATAAGCTTTTTCCCATAATAATTTGAAAAATTGCGGGAAAAATAATGAAAAAACAGAAAAAATCCTTATCTTTGCTCAACAAAACCATATTTTACGAATATAACAACTAATGAATCACAGAATATCTATTATCTTCCTTCTCCTACTCTTCCTTGCCTCTGCCAATGCACAGGTGAAGTTCGTATGCAATGGCATGAAGAAATCATCGGCGAAGGATTGTCTCTATGTCAATCCAAAGATGAAGACTAATGAACGGCGTTTCTGCTTCAACAGCGTCAGGGAGGCTTTGCTATTCGCTGAAAAGAATCCTTCCGCAAATACTTATATTTACATAGAGCCTTGGGTGTATTGGCTTGATGATCCTGACGATACAACGATACGCAAGCCGTTACAAGGCGAGAATGAGCCTTTCGGTATGAAACTGAGAATGAATAACGTGAGTATGATCGGTCTTTCTGCTAACCCGAAAGACATCGTTCTGGCATGCAACAGAGGGCAGACGCAGGGGGCGGTTGGTAATTTTACCATGCTTCATATAACAGGCGATAACATTCATGCAGAGAATATCACTTTCGGCAATTACTGCAACGTGGATCTTGACTATAAGCCTAATGCCAAACTTAGCCGTAAGAAGCGCGGAGAGGCAATCGTACAGGCTCAGCTAATCCTTTGTCGTGGCAAGAATTATTCGGCACGTAACTGTGAGTTTATCTCTCGTCTAAACTCTTGCCCGTTTGTGGGAGCCGATGACGTGCATTTCGAGAAATGCTATTTCGAGTGTACCGATGATGCACTTTGCGGCACAGGAACATACGATGATTGCAGTTTCACGCTTTACTCAAGTAAACCATTCTATTGTACTTCTACTCAGGGAGCTACGTTGCGCAACTGCAATATTCACTCTAAGGTTTCGGGCATTCAGTATCTCACTAAGATGTCTGACCCCGTGACGATGATAAACTGCCATTGGACGAGCGATGACAAGTCTCTTAAGATTGAGTGGGCACGTAAGCCGAACCCTAAGAATAAATGCCTTGCCGAAGCTTGTACGCTCAACGGCAAGCCACTCATTCTACCTCCTACCCCCGATGTTCCTATGCCTGTCGGCTTTCCATATCTTCCGTTGGAGAATCAGCCAGAAATCATTCCCGGACGCTGGACTCTTGACGGTTACAAGCCAGAGGACACGAGGGAGTTCGGCTGGAATATTCCCCAAGACCGTGCTGCATGGTGTATGGGTGAAGGATTAGACGGTGCAGAGGGTTGTAAAGGTTTCATACAGAATATCCGTGGTGCAAGGATGATGTACACGGCACCCGAGACGGAAACGTATCAGGGGCAGAAACTAATGCTTTCCTTGGATCCATGCAAATCGAAGGGACAAGGCTTCGGAAGCGCAACAGGTCAGTATATGGATGTGTGCATCAAATTCGATACGCGCACGCTTAGCGGCTACGGCATTCGTTTCATGCGTACACCTGAGTATGACAACGCCATCGTGGTATATCTTGTGGAATATGTTTCGGGTAAGGTTTCGACATTGACCCAACCTGAGAAATGTACTCTCTACAAACGTGGTTGCAAACTCGTGCTTTCTTGCCAAGGCACACAACTGACAGCAGAGATAAGTAACGGAAATGATAAGCAGATACTCTTACACTCGCTTGCATCGGTCAACGGCTTCGGAGGCATTCACATACAGCATACGGGAAGTACAGGCGGCTCTGCCACCGTGATAAGCGGGTTGGAGACGGAGTATTCGGAGTGAGGTTAGCATTCTATATAAAGTATATTCAACTTTCGCATAGTTCAAGTTGTAGGTTTTAGGTTTTCCAGTCGGAATGCTATTACCAACACGACCTCTTAACCTTACAACCCAGAATGCGACAAAGGCGCAGGGAAATTCCTTGCGCCTTTGCTTATTATTATCTTTTTACGTTAGCTGATTACAATTAGCAAATCTTGCGTGAGCCATCACCGATAACGACATCGATTACTTTTGGTTCATGACCGTACTTGGCAGAGAATTTCTGCTTTGCATCGGCAATGAAGGTGTCGTAAAGTTCATCCTTGACGAGGTTGATAGTGCAACCACCGAAGCCTCCGCCCATGATGCGTGAGCCTGTAACGCCGTTTGCCTTGGCTATATCGTTGAGGAAATCGAGTTCTTCACAGCTTACCTCGTAGTCCTTGGAGAGTCCCTGATGGGTGAGGTACATCTGCTTGCCTACTTCCTCATAATCGCCTTTGACGAGCGCATCGCATACGGCGAGTACGCGATCTTTCTCTCCGAGTACGAAGGTGGCACGCTGTATGTCCTCTGCGCTTACGTCAGCCCTAACCTCCTGAAGGTCTTCCCATGAGCAGTCGCGAAGAGTCTCTATGACGCGCTCTGGGTGGCGCTTCTGCACAGCCTTTGCCACGTTCTCGCAAGAGTTGCGGCGGTCGTTGTAAGGAGAGCCGGCGAGTTCGTGCTTTACGCATGAATTGAGTAGTACGAGTTTGTAGCCTTGCGGATTGAATGGGAAATACTCAAACTCGCGCGTGTTGCAGTCGAGGCGCATGAGCTTGCCAGCCTGTCCGAAGACGCTTGCAAACTGATCCATGATACCGCAGTTACAACCGATGTACTTATGCTCGGTAGCCTGACCTGCAAGAACGATGTCCCACTTGCTAATCTTGTTGTCGGCAAAGAGGTCGTTGAGCGCACATCCGAAGCAACTTTCGAGGGCTGCCGAAGAGCTCATACCTGCACCGAGAGGCACGTCACCTGCAAATGCCACGTTGAAGCCTTTCACGTCAACGCCGAGGAGACGGAACTCCTGTACCATGCCATAGATGAAGCGAGCCCATTGTGCAGACGGTCCCTTCGGATCATCAACCTTGAACTCCACCTTATCCTTTAGGTCGATGGAATAGGCAATGACGGTATCTGTGCAGTTAGGGCGCACCTCAGCCATCACACCTTGGGTTACAGCCCCCGGAAAGACGAAGCCTCCGTTATAGTCGGTATGCTCGCCGATGAGGTTGATACGCCCTGGTGAGTGGTAGATGTTGCCTGTAAGTCCGTCGAAATGCTTGATGAAGCGACTTCTTACAAATTCAATATCCATATTAAAAGCCTAACCAAGCCTTCCCAAAGGGAAGGATGTTTTATACATTCTTTCGCTATATAGGGAAGGCCTGGTCATTAATATAAATGATTATTCTTATTTTCTATCACACATCCCTCCCTTTAGGAGGGCTTGGATAGTCTTGGTTTACTTTTCAACTCCGAACTTATAGATAGTCTTCTGCTTGTAACGCTCGCCTGGGTTGAGAACTACAGATGGGAAGTAAGGACGGTTTGGAGAATCTGGGAAGTGCTGAGCCTCGAGACAGATAGCAGAGCGCTTTGGAGCTGTGCAACCGAACTGGATTTCCTTACCGCTTGCGAAGTTAGCAGTATATACCTGAAGACCTGGCTCTGTGGTGTAGCACTCGAGTGTACGACCAGTCTTTGGATCCTTAACGCGAGCAGCAAATGAAAGCTCACCTACCTCGTTCTTGTTGAGCACGAAGTTGTGGTCATAGCCGCTACCGTTCTTGATCTGCTCATTGTCAGCGTTGATCTCAAGACCGATCTTCTTTGGCTTGCGGAAGTCGAATGGAGTGCCCTCAACCTTGAGGATCTCACCTGTTGGGATGCTGACAGCATCAATAGGGAGATAGAAGTCAGCGTTAAGCTCAAGATCCCAATCCTCGATAGTAGGTGTAGGCTTAGCAATACCGCTGAGTGAGAAGAATGCGTGGTGAGTGAGGTTGATGATAGTCTTCTTGTTTGTTGTAGCAAGATACTCGATGATGAGTTCATTGTCGTTTGTCCAAGTATAGACAACTGTTACGTGAACCTCACCAGAGAAGCCTTCCTCGCCATAAGAGCTAACATAGTTGAGCACAAGTGTGCTGTCGTTCATCTGGAGAGCATCCCATACGCGAGCATGATAGCCTGTAGGACCACCGTGGAGATGGTTAGGACCATCGTTGAGAGCCACGTTATACTCCTTGCCGTTGAGGATGAACTTACCCTCCTTAATACGGTTGCCGAAACGGCCGATGAGAGTAGAGAGGAAAGGCTCTGTTGTGTTGATATAGTCATTGATGTTATCATGTCCCTGGATTACGTTAGCCATATTGCCATCCTTGTCAGGAACCATGATAGCTGCAATAGCACCACCAAAGTTAGTTACTGCGATCTCAGCACCGTTAGCATTACGGAGTACATAGAGATCAGTCTGTTTTCCCTGGACGGTGGTAATGAAGTCTTCACGCTTCAGACCACAGATGTTTTCGCTTGTTGCCATATTAAGTTTTGTTGTTAAAAGGTTGTATAATAAAAGTTAATTATAAAATGTCCATGAAATACCGATACGGAAGATTCTTTCGTTCATCGGATAGTGAGGCACAGTGAAATACTGCTTGTTTCCCTGTCCTGCATTGACGTGGCTCATCATAGCGAAGAAGCGACAGCCCTTGAGCACGAAGTTGGCATAGACATCCACGAATGGATAGTTGCCAATCTCTGTCTTTACGGCGTTGTTTGTCTGAACAGCAAACTGTCCGAGACCTGGCACATACTCAGGAGCATAGTACTTGGTAAAGTAGGTTACGGATGCTCCGAAATGGCATTTCAGCACCTTGGCAATCTTGAAGTCAAGATAGAGGTTGCTCCACACGTTGAGCTTTGGCAATGGAAGGGCTTCCTTCTGCTCGCAATACTGATATGTGATGCGGTTCTCCCAGTTAAGGATTCCAGCCTTGAAGTCCTGCGAAAGCTCTGCCGTAATGACATTCACGTCCTCGCCATACTGACATAGATCTGCCGTATGATTGATTTGCAGTCCGGCAGAAGACAGCTCATGGCTTGTCGTGAGATACGTATAGCTCTTGATATTGTCAAATCCGACACGCAGAGAGGTCTTTGTCCTTGGGAAGGAAACTCCGCCTCCAATGTGCGAGTGCTTCTGCTTCGCCAATCCTTCTGGTTGCCATGAATAGTGCCTGCTATGATACTCTGACAGGAAGTAGTCGGGAGCCAGGGTGTGATAGAATCCATCCATATTCACCGTGACCGTATCACCGAAGATAGGCACATTGACATCAGCCGTTCCGTCGAGTGTGAAGTCGCTCAGCATATCGTCGCTACTATATACGCAATAGTTTGCATTCACATCGTAATGGAACAAAGAGCCAAGCGTCTTGGTAAGCTGACCACCGACATAGATATTTGTCTCATTATGTATGGAATCAACGACCGCACGTCTTTCTCTATCGAATCCAGGGAACACATGACGTCCCTGATCATAGGTGGCATACGCCTTCAGACCAGCCGGCACGTATTTGTTGAATCCCTCAAGCAAGGCAATAGCAAATGTATTGTCTATCTTGGTATAATAGTTATAATCGTTAAAACGAGTATCGGCTAAACCGTAGTTATCATGGCGATAGTAGTTTGCCGGAATACTGTATGCGATGTAGTCACGACCATAATGATCCACGGTTGCCGTGTGAATGAAACTTGTGACAGGCACATATTCATCCTTCAGCCACGATGTGTCCTCAGCCTCCTTTGACTTTGCTGTCATGAGAGAATCAGCCATTGACTGACTATCAACGCTAATACGCTCATTGATAGCCACTTTAGCCGTATCACTTGGAAGATCACCTTCAATCTTCGCATCAGCAGGACGACCTCCTAATGTCTCTGTCGGACGACCTTTTTTATCCACATCTCCATTATTCTGTTTCTCGCGCTCTTCAGCTTCCTTACGTGAAGCAATAGCGAATTTCTTTGCCTCTATTTCCTGTTCGGTCATAGGCACCTTACGATAGAAACCTACGTTGTAGCGATGCGTAAGGAAGATATGAAGGCCGTCATTCCTATTCCAGTTGGATGTTAGGTTAGTAGGAATTTCAGACGAAACATACTGATCCGTAAACGTCTCAGGATGCGTTACGTAATCATCATTGGTTATACCACCATTTTCAGTATTTTTCAGATGATCCGTAGAAAGCACGAAGTGTGCCTGATAACGCTCACCAATATATGATGTCCAGAATGTATAGTCAAACAATGAGGTGGATTGAGCATTATAATAGCCACGTCCATACATATAATTAAACTTCATTCCAAGTCCCAGTTTCTTGTTCACGTTTGTAGCGAACAACACCTTGAGATAATCCTCGCCATCGGTACGATCGCCACAAGAGTAGAAATTGAGATTCGTAATCGGCGAGAGCGTATTTGTAAAGCGTAAATCCCCAACAGGCGTGAGGAAAAAGTCGAGCGCATCTGTGAACAGATACGTTGGAATGTGCGAACGATCTATAAAGATACGGTTCTGACGAGGAGCACCGAGGTTTCCCGTCGTATTATACTCCCCATGCATTCCGGAAGTAAAGACCGTATTCATGAAGAGATGCTGAAGCGTATCCCTCTCCACTGGGATGCGGTCGCCGAAAAGGGGATCAATTGTCCAGACATACATGCCACGAGGTGCCTCTTTCTTGCTTTCCTTCTCGCTACTCTTTCCCTTTGATCTGCCGTTTGGGTTGAATGTGTTGGTACTGGCATCAAACTGATCATCCAACCCTCCAAATGAATCTTGAGCGTGGACGAAAGTCAATGCCACCAAATTGAAAAATACGATTGAGAGATATCTCTTCATCAATAAGTCTTAATCTATTTTTTCACAAATCGCAAAGCGCACTCTGCCATCTTAAAAGCCATGGCGATGATAAACACCACAATTCCCATAGCCTCATTATTTCCCTTGAAATACATATAGGCACCTATAACACCTATAACCATAAACAAGATATTGAAAATCTGGCGAAGCATAAAGAACGAACCTCTGTCGCTCTCCGGCTTACGGTGATGACGCTCTGGACGCTTAGCGATTGTCACCTCTTCTTCTGCGATTTTTTTTATTTCTTCCATTTAATGTTATGATTTAAGCGCTATGCCGAATCCTCTAAGTATCTGATCCATACGATCAATAGTACCAATACGGAATTTTCTTACACCACCCTTGGCAAAATCAGTTCCTTTCTTGTTGAAAGCCACCTTGTCAGCAATAAATTCCTCTGCGGTATAGTGAACAGCCGTAGGACGCCCCTCCTCATAGTTATAGCTGATATTCGTAATCAGCACCTTACATATTCCGTCAGAACATTCAATGGATGCAGCATAGTTCATTTTTGTCTGATCAAGTGAGAAATTCTTCTTGCTGAACACAAGCCATTCCTGTGAACGGATCAAAATCTTATGCCCTACACGGTCAACCCCGGCAACAGCCGACCTCTCCGTCTGATTCTCACTCTTTACAAGGTTACTGAAATATGCAAGAGCCTTATCATAAATCTGATCTGCTGTCTGACCTTCCACCTTATAGGTCTTTTCCCATGTTACCTTGCCATTTACCTCTGGCACACCACCCTTCAAATACTTGGCATCAACAATCTTGCTTCTACGCTCAAAAAGAGCCTTGCGCTGTGGTTGTTCCCCTTGTATTCCATTTGATGCGTCCTGTGCACTTGTAGAAAGTGCCATAGCTAACATGATAACGAATGTCGTAAACTTTTTCATTTCCTTTGTGTATATTTTTAGTGCAAAGATAATAAAAAAAGTAGAACAAGAGAATGTTTAAGCATTATTTAACATTGTACGACTTCCATTGTCATGGAAATATCGACCTTTGGCCTGTCACCTGAGGCTGTTGCCGTATTCTGAATCTTCTCAACGACCTCAAGACCACTCTCCACTTCACCGAATACGGTGTACTGATTGTCAAGGAACGGAGTACCGCCAACTGTTGTGTAAGCCTCTACCTGCTCAGGGGTAAACTCTGGCTTTGGCATCTCAGCACAAGTAGCCTTTGTCTGGGCAATGAGATCATCCTGCAATTCCTGTAAGCCAGCCTGATCACGATTGCGACGGAGATCCATGATCTTCGCACGATTATCAGCCACGAGCTTATTGAAAACCATCTGCTCCTGCTGCATAGCCAACTGACGTTCCATCTGCTTGAGTTCCTGTGGCTTATACACCTTACCCCAAACGATATAGAACTGTGAACCGCTGCTCTCACGATTAGGGTTCACCTCGTCACCCTGACGGGCAGCCGAGAGAGCACCACGCTTATGAAAGAGTTGTGGATATACGAACTCAGCAGGAATGGTATAGCCAGGACCACCTGTTCCGAGCATCTTTCCGGCAGGTGCATCCTTACTGTTAGGATCACCACCCTGAATCATGAAATCCTTGATTACGCGATGGAAGAGAGTACCATCATAATATCCCTCCTTAGCCAGTTTGATGAAATTATCACGATGCTTTGGAGTCTCGTCGTAGAGGCGAACAACAATCTCGCCCTCTGTTGTATTTATTTTTACTTTTATCATAACTATTTCTTTTTAATTTGCAAAAGTAATGAAATATTTTGAATATCCCAAGAAAATCACCTACTTTTTCCATTTTAGCTCTAAAGCAGGTTCGCTATTCCTTCGTTATTCTTCCCTTCTTCCTCCGTTGATCCTCCGTACCAAAGTCGGTGCAAAGTCGGTGGAAAGTCGGTGAAGAAGCGTTTTTATAGCGAACAAAAAGCGGAGGCACATCGAGCTTGGTACTGAGAATGAGCTTACTTCCTTTGGAAAGGCAGGTTGGTTACTCAAGTTTCGCAAGTCAAGAATTGCCTGGAAGGCAATACTATTAGTAACCGAGGCGCATACTCGACGAAGGAGAGGATGCCCTCGGATAGGAAACCACCTCTACCATTTTCCAGCCTGGAAGGCTGTACATAATTTACTTTCACACATGACCTTTCTCGATGTACTGCCTTCCAGGCAGCATAAGGACACGAGTGCACAAATCCCCGCACATCCTCGTTTCACTCGTATGTACGGGGTTACTCATAGTATTGCCTTCCAGGCAATTCCGAACTTACAAGACTTGAACTAATACCCGAAAAGATCAACAAGATAATCATACCCTACCCCAGAAAGATTATAACGATCAATTATATATTTCGAAAAGAGAGTTGCAGGTAATACCGAAAGCAAACTTATTATTAGTATCAACGAAAAAAGCCCGTCAGATATTAATTTATCCGCTTTACAATTAGAAAAAGTATCTTTCAAATCCCATGATCTATTAAGATATCTGATTGTTATGAATACAACAATAAATATGCCATACAAGAGAAACAAAATAACTGGCACTCTATTATTATCCTTACACATTACTTGACTCCAAACAAGAAGTGGTAATTGTAAATACCAAAGCCCAAATGCCAAGACTGTGATACTACGAGCTGTTTCAGAACTACCCCAATACCTATAGTTTGCCATAAAGAGTCTATAATAAATATAATCTAAAATCTTCATTATTCTTATCTGTTGTTCTTCCGTTGTTCTTCCCTTGTTCTTCCTAACCAAACTCGATGAAAGTCCGTTCCTATAGCGAACAAAAAGCGGAGGTTCATCGAGTTTGGTTCGGAGGAAGAGCGAAGGATGAGCTTACTTTCTTCGGAAAGACAAGTTAATTTCCAAAATGATTAACAAGGAAATTATATCCTATCCCTTCAAGATTGTAATATCCAATAATTGGTGATGTAATACATACCATAACTGAAAATCCTACCACTATACAGATTGGTAATACAAAGAAAAAACACCATGTCGGAATAATACTATCAGCTCTACAATATGAGAAATAATCTTTCAACTCCCTTATTTTGCCTCTACGCAAATATCTAATAGCCACACAGGAAATGACCATTGTGGTATATAAAATCCAATAGATTATATTTATATTACCATTATTGTCACGCATCATGTCAAAAAGGAAGCCAGCTACTGGTAGCATCAAAATCCAGATACAAGCAGACAAATAGCAAATACTGCAAAATGTTGCAGGATCATTTCCTTTAATGTATGCAACATATGTTCTGTAAAAGATGTAATCTAAAATTTTCATATTCTACTATTATTTTTTGATTCCAAGGACAAAATTAAATAAAAATCCTAACATGACAAAGGAAAAACGTAAAAAATCGTGGGACATTTGGAATTGTCATATTTTTTGCGTAACTTTGCCCGACGTGAAGATAATAACCCCGATATTGACAATTTCTGGCTCTGACGGCATTGGCTCATCAGGCATTCAGGCAGACATCAAGACTATCACAAGTCTTGGTGGAGATGCTATGACCGTAATCACCTGTATGGCTCTTAACGACGGCAAGGGCATGAAATGGCATAGGCTTCACAAAGATGTCATTGTGGATCAGGCAAGGACTATCATGGAAACTATGCACCCAAAGGCGGCTAAGATTGGACTCATACAGAATCCAGAGACGATAAAGGCAGTAAGGGATGAAGTAATCGGTTGCAAAAGAATTGTCTGCGCCCCAGGTATATTCTCTTCTGACGGTTCGCAACTTATTGATGATGAATCCATTCGTGCTATCATCACTTATCTCGTACCAGAATCTACTCTGCTGATGCTAAGATGCAACGAGGCAGAGAAGATGCTTGGCAAGAAGATCTCTTCTGACGATGATATGGAGAAGGCTGCAAGGGAACTACATAGTCTTGGGGCAGAATGGGTTATGCTTCGTGGAGGACAGTTGGTTGAAGGTCGCCTCACCGCCCTACTCTATGGCGAGGGCAAGGCTCATTTCTTTACCTCTTATAACATAGAGGGATGGAAAAGGCATGGTGTGGGTAGCGCCTTGGCTGCTGCTATAACCACACGACTTGGCATGGGTGATGATGTTCCCACGGCCATTAACAACGCACATAAGTATGTTCATAGTCGGGTGGTTTATGCCGTTAGCGATGCAAAGCAAAGTCTTCGTGCCACCGATATTTATAATGAGATGATGAGTCTGGTGGCTGCACACTATCAGAAAGAGCATAGCGTTGCCTTTTATGCCGACAAACTGAACATCACGACAAGGTATCTGTCTAAGGTTACTGACAATACCGTTGGGAAATCGCCAAAGCAGGTTATCTCCGATTATCTTATGAATGAGGCAAAGATGCTTCTCGACAATTCTCGCCTTACCATTCAGGAGATTTCCGACAAGCTCGGTTTCTCTTCCCAGACAATCTTTAGCAAGTTTTTCAAAGAGCAAGAGAAACTAACTCCAACGGAATATAGAAGGTGATGGGTGTTAGGTGATAGGTGTTAGGTGATAGGTGTTGGTGGTTTGTAAATTTCGGAACATAATTCCATCTTTTAGGAACAGGCTTTTGTCTGTTCTTTTTTTTGTTCCTAATTTTGCAGCCAGAAAAAAATCAACAAATAAAAAACAATATTAATATGCCGACTTCCGGCTCCCTCTCTACGGGAGAGGGCGGGGGGAGAGGCCACATTAAAAAGTATGGAAAATAGAACAATTCTCAACCGCAACCTTGCACAGATGCTTAAGGGCGGTGTTATTATGGACGTGACAACTCCTGAACAGGCAAAGATAGCAGAGGCTGCTGGTGCTTGCGCAGTAATGGCATTAGAGAGAATCCCTGCAGATATTCGTGCTGCTGGTGGAGTTTCACGTATGAGCGACCCTAAGATGATCAAGGGTATTCAGGAGGCAGTATCAATTCCTGTAATGGCAAAGGTACGTATCGGACATTTCGTAGAGGCACAGATTCTTGAGGCTATCGAGATTGACTATATTGACGAGAGTGAGGTACTTAGTCCTGCCGATGATGTCTATCATATTGACAAGCGTAAGTTCAACGTACCTTTCGTTTGTGGTGCAAAGGATCTTGGTGAGGCTCTCCGTCGTATCAACGAGGGTGCAACAATGATCCGTACAAAGGGCGAGCCAGGAACAGGTGATGTTATTCAGGCAGTTCGCCACATGAGAATGATGCAAAGCGAAATCCGCCGTCTTGTATCTATGAGTGAGGATGAGCTTTACGAGGCAGCAAAGCAGTTGCGCGTACCCTACGATCTCGTACAGTTTGTCCACGAGAACGGTAAGCTTCCTGTTGTTAACTTTGCCGCAGGTGGTGTGGCAACCCCAGCAGATGCAGCCTTGATGATGCAGTTGGGTGCAGAGGGTGTGTTCGTAGGTAGCGGTATCTTCAAGAGTGGTGATCCTGTGAAGCGTGCTCAGGCAATCGTAAAGGCTGTTACAAACTATAACAACCCAAAGATTATCGCAGAACTCAGCGAGGATCTTGGCGAGGCTATGGTTGGTATCAACGAAAGCGAGATTGAATTGCTGATGGCGGAGAGGGGAAAATAAGAAAGCAGCCCCTCACCCGCCCTATGGGCACCCTCTCCCCAAGGGGCGAGGGAAAAGTTAGTAACAAACCCAAATAAACAATTAAAGGTAATTTCCCCCTCGCCCCTTGGGGAGAGGGTGTCCGCAGGACGGGTGAGGGGCTTTTGATTAGGCTTTTTATGATCGCAATATTAGCATTACAGGGAGCATTTGCGGAACATCAGCAGATGCTCAATAGATTAGGAGAGGAAAGCGTTCTGATACGTAATCTTGACGATTGGAACGACTTTATAGACAATACGGATAAGCGTGGACTTATCATTCCAGGTGGCGAGAGTACGGCTATGATGAGAATTATCCGCGACGAGAACCTTCTTGAACCTATCAGAAAGGCAATTCTTGAGGGTTTGCCAGTATTCGGTACTTGTGCAGGTCTCATAATGCTCGACTCTAAACATCTCGGTACTATGGATATTGAGGTAAAGAGAAACGCATACGGCAGACAGCTCGGTAGTTTCTTTACCACAGACGAGGTGAAGGGTATAGGTAAAGTTCCAATGACCTTTATACGAGCACCTTATATCACCGCCGTTAAAGATGGTGTTGAGGTTCTTGCAGAGGTTGACGGAAATATCGTTGCTGCAAGGCAAGGGAAACAACTCGTTACATCATTCCATCCAGAACTGAATGAGGATACGAGGATACACGAACTGTTCATTTCAATGATTGCATAAACTGTTAAATGAAAAATGAAAAGTGAAAAATGAAAAATACAAGTTACACTATACTCGCGAAAGGCTCGCAGATAGAAATACTAACCTGTATTTTTCATTTTTCACTTTTCATTTTTAATTTACTTCACCCCCATCTTATAAATACAAGTATGGGTATATTTCTGCTTTGGACGAAGAACCGTTGAAGGGAACTCCTTATGATTTGGAGAGTCTGGGTACATCTGCGATTCAAGAGCAATAGCAGAACGAGCACCTGTATATACCTGAAGACCAGGATGATCATTCCAAACCTCAAGAACACGACCAGACTCTGGAGAGTATAGGCTTGCCACCTTCTCTACACCCTTCTTTGTCTTGTGGGTTACGCAGAAGTTATTGTCATACTGCATCACCTTTCCTTCTGGAATCTCAATCCTCTGACCGAATGGGAAGAAACCACCCTTGAACTGCATCTGGCGATCACCTATGCGGCATCCGCTCTTGAAATCGAATGCAGTACCAGCAACATCAATAAACTTACCAGTAGGAATACCATCCTGAGTTGTCTCCGTAATCTTGTCAGCCTCAACATAAAGGGTGTGATTCATAATATCCCCTACCCCAGTTCCGTTGAGGTTGAAGTATGAATGATTTGAGAGATTCACAACTGTTGGCTTATCGGTTGTAGCCTCGTAGGCAATAGAAAGTCCGTTATCATCCGTGAGAGAGTATGTGAGAGTGGTTGTGAGATTTCCAGGGAAACCATCAGCACCATCAGGAAGAACACACTTCAGCACGAGCTTCTTGCTATCGCTGCTAACCACATCCCATACCACATGGTCAAAGCCCTTGTTACCTCCGTGAAGGATATGCTCACGGGCATTCTTCGTAAGATTGTATTCCTTGCCGTCGAGAGTGAACTTTGCATTGGCAATACGATTAGCGAAACGACCAAGGGCAGGACCTACCATACCAAGGTTAAAGTTCTGATACTCACGTATGTTGTTATAGTGGGTTACAATGTTGGTGTAATTGCCGTTACGATCAGGAGCAAGCATTGAAACCACGAAACCACCATAGTTCGTTATCTGTACCGTAACCTTATCATTTGAGAGAGTATAGAGGTCAACTGCCTTTCCGTCGATTGTTGTTTTGAAAGCTGAAGCATCAAGAGTTGGGATTACGGTCTTGCCAAGAAGAAGATCCTCGAAAGCCTTGCTTCGCTTATCCCATGTGGCGAAATCATCTGCACGCAGAATCTTTGTGCCAGGAAGTGGAGTCTCGCCAACGAAGAAGGCACATCCCTGTATCTTACCCTCTGCAACCAGACGGTCGGCAATGTCATCAGCACCACCTACCTTGAACCAGCTCTCATCCGTATCATTCTTGCCAATGATGAGAGATATTGTAGGAGCTGCCTGACTATTTCCTGCGGAATGATAAACGGCAGTTCCCCCGCCATAGTTGTAGGTCACGATACCATGCTTGACATTACCCAGATCCTTCACCTGAGCCTTTGAGATGCTATACTTAAAGCCCTTATCTGGTGAGAGATACATATTGTTAGGGTCTGCCACCTTCATTCCATCCACCACAAAGCAGTATTTGAACGTGGTGTTAGCCACATTGCTCACCTTTACGCTCCATATTCCCTCTGCATCCTTCTGCATAGCCAATGGTTCTGACAGAAGCTCTGACTCAAGCTGCACGGCAGTTGCCTCTGGTGCCTTGAAGTTGAAGGTCACGTCCTTCTCGCCATATTCTGGAGATACTATCTGCTTTGGGAAGAGGCGAGCCATAACCGTTGGCGTGAACTGCTGTTCCTTACCCGTCTTGGCAAGAGTAGGCTGTGCATTGTCCATTGCCTTCTTCGATGCCTCAGGATTGAAGAGAAGCTGAAGCGTATGGTCGAGGAAGTACTTGGCATTCATCCAAGTATGTCCGAACTTATCGTGCGTGTATTCCTTCACGCTGCGTATGCCCTTCTTATCAAGGAACTCGGTATAGTCGCGGGCATTGCCATAGAGGAAATCGTCAGTTCCCACACCAAGCCAGAAGAGGTTTATCTTGCTGTTCGTCTCCTTCGCATTATCATATACGTTAGGAATATCCGTTGATGTAAACGAACTGTAAGAGCAGAGATAAGAGAACTTATCGAGGTTGCTCAAACCGTTGTAGAGTCCCTGATTACCACCACGCGAGAATCCGCCTATGGCACGATGCTCACGGTCGTTTATCGTGCGATATGTCTGCTCAATGTATGGCATGAGGTCGCCCACGAGGTCATTGCTGAACACATCGTTTCCGAACCTCGTTGCAGGCATATCAGCCTGTGGTTTCTGAGGCACGAGCTTGTTAGGATTGCCGTATGGCAGCACCACTATCATCTCCTTCGCCTTGCCCTCTGCAATAAGGTTATCGAGAATGTAGTTCACACGACCTACCTTATAATATACCTCCTCCGTATCAGTCGTTCCACTTATGAGATAGAACACAGGATATGTCTTCTGCGTATCCTTATAATAAGAAGGTGGAAGATACACAAGGGCATTGTTGGTATAGTTCAGGCTCTTTGAGAAATAGTTCACGTACTCCATGCTACCATGAGGCACATTCTTTATGTCGTGTGGCAGGGCTGTCTTGCCAGGAATTTCTAACAGACTATTCTTGAAACCCTCATTAGGGAAATACTGATCACATTGAGGATCCATGATGCTGACACCATCCACCACGAAGTTGTATGGGTACATATCGGCAGCGGCAGGACCGAGCGTAACCGACCACAAGCCAGTCCTCTCATCCTTCTTCATCTCCTTCCTTCCGGCAAACTGCACATCAACGCTAACAGTCTTTGCCTTCATGTTACGATAATTGAATGTCACGGTACCGTCTTCATTCACCACCGTTGATTTGTAGGGTCTCATAGGCATCTGTGCAAAGCTATTGGAGAATACTCCAAGCGTCAGAGCCATAACCAACTTAAATTTCAAATTCATTTTTTCGTTCTTCTGTTTTAGTTATTCGCTATTAAATATTTCATGCAAAAGTACAAATAAATTTGAAAACGCAATAATTTATTACGATTTTTTAAGCATAATGTATTATATTAACCTTATAACCTATTTTAACGTGAATTCGCCGAATTAACTTTTGTGTCGCATAACATAATTAGGACATTAATAAAACATTAATTGTGACCACGTTATTTTACTTAAACGTGAAATCTGTTTTTTCTACACCATCACCATAGATGGTCTTAAAATCATCGCGCATTGAAATGACATGATAGCCAGATTCGCGCCATTGATTGCCAAGATTGAGTGCTTTTTCCCTATTTGCATGATCCCTTGCTTCATCATCAGCAATAAGCATAAAGGCTTCACAACGATATTTATTACTTAAACAATAGTTGTGCATAGCGCAATCGCCACCGCTATTCCCAAAAGATAGAACTGGAACCTTACCTATCTCTTGAGTAATCTGAAGAACCTTGTTGGTTTTAAGGTTCTTGATGATGAGTTCATCCGTACGGATAAGATCTTCTTCCTTGCCCATAGTATAGTTAACACCTTCTTCCGAACCCTGTTTCCTGGAGCGTAGTTTCACATCCATACCTATCACGCGATTAGGCTCGATGCCTATTGCATCAACCAATGCACGGCAAATGAAGCGATCAGAACCAGATATTACATAAAATGTAAAACCGTTTGCCCTGAGATAGTCAAACACCTGCAACATAGGTTTGTAGAAGCTCTCACCATAGGTCATACCCTTGAATCCATTTGCAGGCTTGGCAGCATAAGCCTTCACATACGCATCAAACTCAGCCAATGTCATACCAGCATAAGCCTTCGCTGCAGCATAGGCATGTTTCATGTCGAAATGATCTGGCAGTTTCTTCCCATTCCTTACGAAATCCCTGATCTCCTGAGCAGTTTCCCTAACATCTTCCGGAGCAATATCCTTATACGTAGGGTCATCCAGTACACGATATTCAAGCATATTATACTCAAAATAGGAAGGATATAGTTCGCCAACAAACGTACCATCCATATCAAATGTGACAATTCTGTCCTCTTCCTTGATGTAGTTCCTGGAGTTTGGATTTGTCACATCCGTCACATATTCCTGCAGAACGCTTAATGCTTCACATTGATTCCACAGCGTGAAATTCTCTTTCTTTGGTTGAACAACTGAGTTATCATCACCTTTGCTACATCCGCCAAGCATTACTGCAACGATAATGACAAATGGAAAAATTAGTTTCTTCATTACTCTATTTGTTAAATTTGATTTCTTCTATTTAATTCACCAACATCTTTTTCTCTCCTACTATATTGACGCCATGCTGGAGAGCATTGAGACGCTTACCATGAAGGTTATATATAGCAGAAGACTGATGATCTGCCTTGACTTCCTTTATGAGAGTAGGCGCATCCTCGATAGCATCGTACTCATTCATCGCCTCAACAAAACGAGCATCAATGTCAGACAAACGATATAGACCATCGCTGTTGGCTGTGAGACCTTTAATAGTAACAGATTTCACCATCGGAGGCACATCAAGCGAAAGCATGGTGCGCCCCTGCAACTGATCAACAGCCTGATATACAAGATTCACAGCAACATATTCATCCTTGCCATCACTCCACTTCTCAAACACGAGTTTTGAGCCAATAGGAGTATGTAGCTCAAGAGCACGCTCTGTTTCCGGAAACTGCAAGCCAACTGCTGCACCGATACTCGCCAGATTACTGTCATGCCCACAAAGGAACAGGAACTTACGATCCTGACGCTGCAATTCCTCACGAATGCGACTAACCAACGGATAAGCTATATTAACAGCAGCAGAATGCGTGGTGAAGAGCAAACCATCATACACCTCCTTTACTGCACATATAGCGCGCCATTGCTCCGTAGTAAGTTCATGTCCAAAAGCAGTAAAATTCTCCGATTCATAACATTGCAGCACAAGCGCGTCTGCTGCGCTATTGGCAACCGTATATCCACCCGTCATCCTCGGCTCGTCGTCTTTCTCAATTTTGAACTGAGTATCATCAAACCAAAAGTGAGTGGTATCATTCTTAGCAGCTGGGGAATGTGCCATATCGAGCACCTCTTCCATAAGCATCAGCGTAGGCTGTTGTTTTGCCATCCAAGCCTGAGGACCACCATTCAAAGCCAGAATCTCGCTGAGCACCTTTTGACGGTAGGTGTCATTCATCTTAGTAAACTTAGGAGTAAAGACAGGATCCATCTTATCCTCATCATACTTATGTGTTATCTCCACATTGGCAAAAGGAAGGAAACCAGCTGAGAAATACTTAGCCGTAGCGAAGGTGCGCTGACGTGAATTGGCATAGAACAGCACTTCTTCTCCATCTGGACGATAATTATCAGGCAGCAAGCCCTCGCTAACCACCCACTTACGGAAAAACTGCCCCATCTCCGTTTCAAGCACACCACCACGCAACGATAACTGACTGCCTGGTGAGGTCCATGCAAACCACTCATTAGGAGTAATACGCTGATAAGTTGCTCCCGATGTTAGCGGTGAGCGTATATTGTGACGGCTCATCACCACCACTTCCTTGAGTTCATACTTCGCATGAAAATCATCTGAGCGTTTTGTCTGTGACCATGCCCCCTGCGCAACGAAGCACAACAAGGCGAGATTAATAACTGCTTTGAGTTTCATCATTATTTTTATAGGGTTTAATATTGGAATAAGGTAAAGATTATTTCACAAACCATTTTGCAAATTATGTTTGCAAAATTACAACTTTTCTGCGTAATCACGAAAAAAACTGAAACATTTAATATGATTTTTCTCTATTTTCGTGATATATGACAATTCCTGTCAAGAAATCGTTCGCAAAGAAAAAAATCACATTTTTCAACACTCAAATATCGTTATTTCAAAAATATATCGTAAATTTGCATGCACAAATTAACTAAAGACTAAATTATAACAATGAAGAAATCAATCATTATGACCGTATTATGCCTTGCCTGCATGACGGCTCAAGCACAACAGAACCTTAACTGGGGACAAGCGCCAAAAGTTGCTTCACCTGTTGTAAATCCAGACAAATCAGTTACTTTCAACCTTATTGCACCAGAGGCTCAGAAGGTGCAGATTACAGGCGACTTCCTGCCTCCGAAGAAAGTGGAATACATGGGAAACACCTACGATGCTCCAGGAGTGGCAGAACTCACGAAGAATGACAAGGGGGTATGGAGTTTCACATCTGAGACCCTGAAACCAGAACTTTACACCTATAACATGATCGTAGATGGCGTGAACATCCTCGATCCGCTGAATGTATATAACATTCGCGACATCAGCAATCTGTTCAGCGTGCTTCTTATTGATGGTGATGCCCGTACCGACCTTTACAAGGTTAATAAGGTTGCGCACGGCACCGTTAGTAAGGTGTGGTATGAAAGTCCCACAGCCGGCATTACCCGTCGCCTTACCGTCTATACCCCTGCCGGATATGAGACAAGCGGCAAGGACTATCCAGTTTTCTATCTTCTGCATGGAATAGGTGGTGACGAGAATGCCTGGAGTGAACTCGGACGTGCTACACAGATCATGGACAACCTGATTGCACAAGGTAAGGCAGAACCCATGATCCTCGTAATGACCAACGGCAATATCTCGCAAGAGGCTTGTCCGGGAGAGACATCCGAAGGTTTCAAAGTTCCAACGATGATGCTTCCAAAGACAATGGAAGGAAGTTTCGAGACTGCCTTCCCCGATGTTGTGAAGTTCATAGAGAAAACCTACCGTGTAAAGAAAGACAAGGCACACCGTGCAATAGCAGGTTTGTCAATGGGTGGTTTCCACAGCCTCTTCATCAGCATCAACAATCCCGACCTCTTCGATTATGTCGGTCTGTTCTCCGCAGCCGTAGATCAGCAGCAAAACGGCGATGGCGGTCATCCGGAGATCTATGCTGATAGAAATGCGAAGATCGACAATCTGTTTAGCAAGAATCCTAAACTCTTCTGGATTGGCATAGGTAAGACCGACTTCCTTATCAAGAACAACAATGACCTTCGTGCCTATCTTGATTCAAAGAAGCATAAATACACCTATCTTGAGACCGACGGTGGTCATATCTGGCGCAACTGGAGAATCTATCTGACAGAATATGCTCCGCTGCTGTTTAAGTAAAAAAGAATAACAGCCCCTCACCTGCCCTATGGGCATCCTCTCCCCAAGGGGCGAGGAGGAAGTTACCATTTATCACTATTAGCCGCTCCATATGGGGTTATTACTAACTTTTCCCTCGCCCCTTGGGGAGAGGGTGCCTAAAAGGCGGGTGAGGGGCCATAAATAATTAAGATTATGAAGAAAAGTATGTTTTTCGTCCTTGGCGTGACAGGCTTGATGATGAGCTGTGCATCTGCCGACAAAGAGAGTAGAAACACAATAAACAAGGAGGAGGTGATGTCCAAGTTGTCACTTGAGGACAAGGCTCACTTCGTTATTGGTGTGGGAATGAAGGGATTCTCTGGAAATGATGCCGTTATTGGTGCTACGGAGAGCATAGTGCCGGGTGCAGCCGGTACTACCTATCCGCTCGACTCACTCGGCATACCTGCCGTGGTACTTGCCGACGGACCTGCAGGACTTCGTATCGATGCACAGCGTGAAGGCGATTCTGTCTCTTACTATTGCACCCACTTCCCTATCGGAACTCTCTTAGCATCAACATGGAACACCCAGTTGGTTGAGGAAGTAGGACAGGCAATTGGCGAAGAGGTAAAGGAGTATGGTGCCGATGTATTATTGGCTCCAGCCCTCAACATCATGCGTAATCCTCTGTGCGGTCGTAACTTCGAGTACTATTCAGAAGATCCAGTCGTAGCGGGCAAGACCGCTGCTGCATATATAATAGGTGTGCAGAAAAACGATGTGGGCACAAGCATCAAGCACTTTGCTGCCAACAATCAGGAGACCAACCGAATGAACACAGATGCACATATCTCACAACGTGCTCTGCGTGAAATCTACCTAAAGGGCTTCGAGATTGCCATCAAGGAGTCAAAGCCGTGGACGGTTATGACATCCTACAACTATATCAACGGCACCTACGCTTCTGAAAGCAAGGATCTCGTAACCACCATTCTGCGCGATGAATGGGGATATGAAGGAACCGTGATGACCGATTGGTTTGGCGGTAAGGATGGCGCAAAGCAGATGTGGGCAGGTAACGATATGCTTCAGCCTGGCAAGAACGAGCAGTTCGATAGCATCGTGGCTGGTGTAAAGAGCGGAAAGCTCGATGTTGCCGACCTCGATCGCAACGTAATGCGCGTGCTCAATCTCGTTGAGAAGAGTCCACGTTTCCAAGGTTATCAGTATTCTAACAAGCCTGACCTGAAGGCTCATGCAGCCGTAACACGTCAGTCTGCTGCCGAGGGTATGGTGCTTATGAAGAACAACAAGGCATTGCCATTCAACAAGGATATTAAGAACGTGGCTCTATATGGCTGTACCTCATACGATTTCATTGCAGGTGGAACAGGTTCAGGTAATGTAAACCACGCATACGTTGTTTCGCTCGTTGATGGTCTGAAGAATGGCGGTTATGCCATCTCTGACAAGCTGAAGAGCGACTACGAGAGCTATATTGCCGAAAGCAAGAAGAAGGCAGAGGCCGCACTTGAGGAGATGGCAAAGAAAGATCCTAAGAATGCCTCTCTGGTTAAGTTCCTGCCTGGCACTCTCCCAGCCGAGAAGCAGTTTACAAACGATGAACTGACAGCTCAGGCTAAGGCTTCTGATGTAGCCGTTATCACCATCGGTCGCATATCTGGCGAGTTCATGGATCGCAATGTCTCAAACTTCAACCTCAACGACTCTGAGCAGAAACTCATCAAGCAGGTTTGCGATGTTTATCACAAGGCTGGCAAGCAGGTGGTAGTGTTGCTGAATATCGGTGGCGTTATCGAGACCGCTTCATGGAAGGATATGCCTGACGCAATACTCTGCGCATGGCAAGCTGGACAGGAAGGCGGCAACAGCGTTGTCGATGTTCTCAGCGGAAAGCAGTCTCCTTCTGGTAAGTTCACCATGACATGGCCTGTGAAATTCACCGATGCCTATTCTTCAAGAAACTTCCCTATCGACCAAGATCCTCGCATCGACATGCTGAATCAGGGTCAGAAGGGCACCGTGAAGAATGTGGACTATACCGACTATGAAGAGGACGTATATGTGGGCTACCGCTACTTCGATTCATTCAACGTGCCTGTGAGCTACCCATTCGGCTATGGTCTCAGCTACACCACCTTCGACTATTCTGATGCGAAGATTGCAGAGAAGAACGAGGGATATGAGGTTAGCGTTACCGTAAAGAATACGGGTGCAAGCGAGGGTAAGGAAGTGGTGCAGCTCTATGTCTCTGCTCCTGACAACAAGGCTGCAAACAAGCCTGTTAAGGAACTGAAGGCATTCGCCAAGACAAAGTCATTGAAGCCGGGCGAGAGTGAGACCGTTACCCTCAACGTGAAGGCTGCCGACCTTGCCTCTTTCGACGAGACTGCCTCTGCATGGGTTGTTGCCAAGGGCGAATACGAGTTCATCGTTGCTGCTTCTGCTCAGGATGTAAAGGCTATCCTCAAGGCTTCTGCCCAGTCTATGGAAACAAAGACAAACAACGTATTGAAGCCTAACGTAACATTAAATCTGTTAAAACGCTAATATAAATGTTATTCCGTAAAATTAGTTTTAAAATGCTTGCTGTAACCGCTTTCTGCGGTTACGGCATTAGCATGAATGCACAGCCTAAACTGAATGCAAGCAACATCGATGAGGTCATCAATGCCATGACCGTTGAAGAGAAGTGTCACCTTGTGCTTGGCTGTGGCATGAATTTCAATGATCACGCTAAGTTCCCCGGTACTGCGGGAAGCTCATACGGCATTCCACGCTTAGGCATCCCTGCCACCTATTGCGCTGACAGTCAGCAAGGTCTCCGCATGGATAGCCACCGCTCTTGGGATCATCGCGACTACTACCCTACCGATTTCGTTGCAAGTATGACACTTGCATCCACATGGGATCGTGAGGCCGCCTTCAAGGTGGGCAAGGGCATAGGCAACGAGGTGCGTGAGTTTGGTCTCGACTGGATTCTATCTCCGTCAATGAACCTCATCCGTAGTGCCCTCTGCGGTCGTAACCATGAGTATTACAGTGAGGATCCTTACCTGTCAGGCACTATCGCAGCAGGCTATGTGAACGGAGTGCAGAGCGAGGGAACGGCTGCTTGTCCTAAGCATTTCATTGCCAACAATCAGGAGACAAACCGCAACAACAACAATTCACAGGTATCACAGCGTGCTCTCCGCGAAATCTATCTGAAGGCATTCGAGATCATGGTCAAGGAAAGTAATCCGTGGACTATCATGACCTCTTACAATAAGCTCAATGGTCCTTATGCCTTGCAGAATCAGGAACTGCTTACCACTATCGTCCGCGATGAATGGGGATGGAAGGGTATGTACGTATCCGACTGGAATGCTGGTGATGATGCCGTTGCAGCCATGAAGGCAGGAAACGATATGCTTCAGCCCGGACAGGACAAGCAGTATCAGGCTATCCTTGCAGCTGCAAAGGACGGTAGCCTCTCTATGGATATTCTCAATGCCAACGTGAAGCGCATACTGGAATACGTCATCAAGACCAGCAACTTCAAGGGCTATAAATATAATAATGAGCCAGACCTGAAGGCTCATGCCCAGATTGTGCGTGAGGTGGGTGCCGACGGCATAGTACTGCTCCGCAACGAGGGCATACTTCCACTTACAGGCAAGCGTGTAGCCCTGTTCGGATGCACCTCATACGACTGGATTTCAGGTGGCTCAGGCTTTGGAGGCACTTCCGTAGGTCACTACACCGTATCACTCATTGAGGGTATGCGTAGTGCCGGATATGAGGTCTATCAGCCTCTCATTGACATCTATAAGAAGCACATCGCCGATGAAGAGAAGCGACTATTCCCTAACGGTCGCCCTCCATTCTCAATCACCCCTCCTGCCCGTGCAGCCGAGAAACTGTTTACTGCCGAGGAGATGAATGCAGCCATTGACGGAAGCGATGTGGCTATCATATCACTCGGACGCAAGAGTGGCGAGGCTGCTGACCGTGGCGAGAGCGATTTCTACCTCAACGACGGCGAGAAGCAGCTCATCAAGGCTGTAAGCGATGCCTACCATGCCAAGGGCAAGAAGATAGTAGTGCTGCTCGACATTTGCAGTCCTATGGACGTAGCATCATGGCAGTCTCAGGCCGATGCCGTTGTCTGCACATGGCAGGGCGGACAGGAGTCTGGCTTTGCCGTGGCTGACGTTCTCTCTGGCAAGGTGAACCCAAGCGGTAAGCTGCCTATGACCTTCCAGATCAAGTATGGCGATGCATACGCTGACAAGAACTTCCCTGCCAACGTAGATGACAAGACCCTCGGTGCCATGTTCATGTGGGGCTACAACAAGGACTCTGCACCAAAAGACCGCAAGCCTGAGAAGGACATCGACTTCACCAATTACGAGGAGGACATCTATGTGGGCTATCGCTACTTCGACTCATTCGGCAAGCCTGTAGCATATCCTTTCGGCTTCGGACTCAGCTATACCACCTTCGGCTACGAGAACCTGAGCGTTACGGAGGCTGACGGAACATACACCGTCAAGGTCGATGTGAAGAATACTGGTTCAAAGGCTGGTCGCAACGTAGTAGAGCTCTTCGTTGCTGCTCCTAACAGTAAGAAGCTGAACAAGCCTGAGAAGGAGTTGCGCAACTATGCCAAGACAAAGCTCTTGCAGCCTGGTCAGACAGAGACCGTCACCATGACCGTCAAGACAGAGGACCTCGCATCTTTCAACGAGCAGGCTTCTTCATGGAAGACCGATGCCGGTGTCTATACCTTCATGATCTGCTCTTCAGCCAACGATGTAGAGGCAAAGGCAACTGCCAAGGTTAAGGCATGGACCAAGAAAGTAAACAACGTAGTTAAACCAAACGTGAAGCTGAATCTGCTTAAGAGACAATAAAAAAAGTTCAACTTTCGCAAGGCTCAAGTTGAAAGTGAAGAGTGAAGAGTTAAGAGTGAAGAGTGAAGAATTTGAATTACAACTTATTGCGGAAGGGCGATTGACGACTTTAATCTGCAATACAAACTTAAATTATTCACTCTTCACTCTTAACTCTTCACTTTTGAAGTTGAGCTTGCGAAAACTTCATCAATTATGACACATACATCAAAATTTTCAATTCTCGCCCTCGCTCTTGCCCTTGGAAGCCTCGGAGCATCAGCACAGGAAAAACTATTCAATAGTACAAGCGTACAGTCACCAGTCGTAAACCCTGACGGCACCGTTACATTCAACATCTACGCACCAAAGGCGGTGAAGGTAGAGGTGACAGGCGATTTCCTGCCAACCACACCTATCAAGATTGAAGGCTACGGCACATACGATGCCCCCGGTGTTGCTTCCCTGACCGAAGGCAAGAACGGAGTGTGGTCATACACCACCGGCAAACTCGCACCTGAGATGTATAGCTACACCTTCAACATCGACGGAATGACTGGCTTGAAAGACCCTTCAAACATCTACGTGAACCGCGACATCGTGTCATTCACCAACATCTTCATCGTTAGCGAGAAGAAAGGCGACAAGGGCGATCTGTATAAGGTAAACGAAGTTCCGCACGGCAACCTATCAAAGGTATGGTACGATAGTCCTACGCTGAAGATGCAGCGCCGCATGACCATCTACACCCCTGCCGGCTATGAGAAGGGAGGCAAGTATCCTGTCCTCTACCTATTGCATGGCTCTGGCGGCGATGAGAACGCATGGAGCGAACTGGGGCGCGCCGCACAGATTCTCGACAACCTCATTGCCACGGGCAAGGCAAAGCCAATGATCGTCGTCATGCCTAATGGCAACCCTAACTGTCAGGCAGCCCCAGGCGAATGGTCGTTCGGTATGTACACACCAGGCTTCCGCGACGGTGGCACAGGCCCTACTCAGCCAGCCGTCGCAACGATACCAGCCAGTTTCATGGATATAGTGAACTATGTGGATAAGAACTACCGCACGATCAAGAGCCGTGCCGGTCGTGCCGTATGCGGCCTGTCAATGGGAGGCGGTCACACCTTCGGCATAAGCCTCACCTACCCTACCACGTTCGACTACTACGGTCTGTTCTCAGCCGGTCTGCACTTAGGCAAGGACTTCAACATGAACCAGCCATTCGCAGAGCAGATAAAAGCCGATCCTAACTTTGCAAAACAGTCAGCCACCCTCTTCGGCAGCAAGCCAAAGCTCTACTGGATAGCAATGGGCAAGACCGACTTCCTCTATCAGAGTTGCGTTGATCTCCGTGCCTACTGGGACACTAAGAACTATCCTTACGAGTATCTTGAGACTGACGGCGGTCACATCTGGCGTAACTGGCGAATCTACCTCACCGAGTTTGCACAGAAGATTTTCAAATAGTAAAACGCATCTTTGGTGCATAACAGACAATAAATCAGATAAAAAAGGAAGCGGATCTATCTGATTTATCTGAAATTAATCGCGAAAAAATTACTACGATAGCTATCAGATAAATCAAACAAATCCGTTTCTTTTTTATTATCCGTATTTGTTGGATGATGATGGGGTATTACTGAAAAATATGTAAACTATGTATACTCTGTGTATACCAACGAGCCAATACCCTACCCTAACTTTCACAGCGAATAGCATCAAGAAAAAAGCCTATCTTAATTTCCCGCTATGAGAAAACTAAGATAGGCCTTTGTGATGTATATGGTTTCAAAAAATGAAATCTGCATTAGATCTTTATCTTTTTACAGCAAACATAGCATTCTTTCTTTTCCTGCTTGAGTGCCTCCTCTAAGGTTGTTGCAACTACATGCCCGGTGTGTGAACATGAATTCTTGCATTCCTTCATCAATGCCCCCTGATGCTCGTGCCTGCACTTCATGAGCTTGGTGCAGTACATGGTTGTGTGGTATGTATTTTCCTTGCAGCCGTTACTTATATAAACGATTGAATCCTTGGCTGCTGTCTGCGCAAACGTCGTGGTGCTTGTCAGGCACATAATAGCGCATAAAATAAAATTTCTCATTTCTCTACTTATTATCCGATACGCTTAAAACATCTAACTTCTTTTTGTCACCAATATGGAGAGCGTATGTGCTCCATATTGGTGTATCGGTTTCCCTTTATGTGCTGAGATGTTGTCAGCAGCGGGATAACCGGAGAGACAGTGGGATCTATTCTTATTCGTACATTGCAGCCTTCTGCTCCTTGATGGCTTCATCGTAGATGTAGTCATCATAGGTCATGAGCTTGTCAATTGTACCCTTTGGTGTCAGTTCGATGATACGGTCAGCAACGGTGTTTATGAACTCGTGGTCGTGTGAACTGAACAGTATGTTACCCTTGAAACTAACAAGGTTGTTGTTGAATGCCTGAATAGACTCAAGGTCGAGGTGGTTGGTTGGAGTGTCGAGGATGAGACAGTTAGCGTTCTGGAGCTGCATACGCGCAATCATACAGCGCATCTTCTCGCCACCAGAGAGCACGTTCACCTTCTTCTCTACCTCTTCCTGCTTGAAGAGCATACGACCAAGGAAACCCTTCATTGCAACCTCATTGCCCGGACCATACTGTGAGAGCCATTCCACGAGGTTCTTGTCGGTCTGGAAGTACTCGGTGTTGTCGAGTGGCAGATAAGCGGTTGTGATGGTAACGCCCCACTTGTATGTACCGCCGTCAGCCTCACGGTTGCCGTTGATGATTTCGAAGAGGGCAGTCATTGCCTTTGGATTGTGTGAGAGGAATACTGTTTTCTGTCCCTTCTCAATGTTGAATGAAACATTGTCGAAGAGCACTGTTCCGTCAGCATCGACAGCCTTCAGGTTCTCTACCTCAAGAATCTGGTTGCCTGGCTCACGCTCCATTGAGAAGATGATGCCTGGATACTTACGTGTAGAAGGGGTAATCTCGTCAACATTAAGTTTTTCGAGCATCTTCTTGCGTGATGTTGTCTGCTTTGACTTAGCCACGTTGGCAGAGAAACGGCGTATGAATTCCTCAAGCTCCTTACGCTTCTCTTCTGCCTTAGCCTTCTGGTTCTGTGCCTGCTTGAGTGCGAGCTGTGAAGACTGATACCAGAATGAGTAGTTGCCGGCAAATACCGTTACCTTGCCGAAGTCGATGTCAACGGTCTGGGTTGACACAGAATCGAGGAAGTGACGGTCGTGGCTTACCACGAGCACGGTCTGCTCCACGTTAGAGAGATATTCCTCAAGCCACTGCACGGTGTCGAGGTCGAGGTCGTTGGTAGGCTCGTCGAGGAGGAGGTTGTCAGGGTTTCCGAAAAGGGCCTTTGCCATCATAACGCGCACCTTCTCGTTGTTTGAGAGTTCTGACATCATCTTGTAGTGGGAATCTTCCTTGATGCCGAGACCAGAAAGGAGCTGTGCAGCATCGCTCTCAGCGTTCCAGCCATCCATTTCAGCGAAGGCCTCTTCAAGTTCTGCGGCGCGGTTGCCGTCTTCGTCAGTCATCTCTGCCTTTGAATAGAGGGCATCGCGCTCCTGCATGTTCTGCCAGAGTGGCTGGTGTCCCATAAGTACGGTGTTGATGACTGTATAGTTATCGTACTTGAAGTGATCCTGCTCAAGTACGGATAGACGCTCACCTGCACCGAGCTCTATAGTTCCCTTGTTAGGCTCGAGTTCGCCGCTGATGGCGCGAAGGAGTGTAGATTTTCCGGCACCATTGGCACCGATGACACCATAGATGTTTCCTGCTGTAAACTTAAGATTTACGTCCTTGTAGAGGACGCGCTTGCCAAACTGAATGGCGAGATTGGTAACTGTTATCATTAATTTATTACTTAATTCTGAAAGTGAAAAGTGAAGAGTGAATAGTTAATAGTGAAAAGTTAATAATACTTAATACTAGTAGACACCAGTATGGAGCTTTCGCAATGTTTCCATTCGGCGATAGCAGTATTAAGTATTATTCACTATTCATTATTCATTATTCATTTTTCACTTTTCACTATTCATTTTTCACTATTCACTTTCTTAAACTTTCCTGAATTCGGGTGCAAAGTTACTAATTTTTTTTCAAATCCACAACTCTACAGAGCCTAATTCCTATCTGAGAGGGGTGTTTCTTCATATAATTTTGCAAAAGCATGGGTTCAATCACCACTTTTTTATGAATTGACGATGCATTCATGAGGTGAAGTCCATCTTTTTCCCAAACTGCAATTCCGATGTGAGAAGTGTCAAGTCCTTTCTTTTTTGTCAGTATTGCGATGATATCACCGTCCTTGACTGTTTGACGGAGAAGCTGACTGTCGCGGATTTCCGTCCTCGGGATATAGCGGAAATCATTGCCCGTGATGACCTGCTCCATTTCCTTGATTCCCTCCATCCATTCCGGATGTGCGGCAAGCATGACATAGTCCTTGGCATGGCTTGACATATAGTTAACATTGAGATGCTGAACGGCGGTGAACGGCTTGTATTGGCTCTCAACCTTGGTTACGTATCCCATGCGCACATTGTCCTCTATCCAACTCGTGAAATAGTGCAAACGGCGGGTGTATTCCACCTTACCGTTACGGTAGCGGATTTTCTGAAGCTGTATCTCGAAATCGCCGAACTTGGTCTCGCCTCGCTGTGCGCAGAGGGTGAGGGCAAGCACGTTCTCCACGAATGTGGTGCAGTCAAGTTCGCGGGTGTTGACCACAAGTCTTTCCTCTTTCGTATTACGATCGAGGGTATGCCCAACGTATGGAATGCCAAGGAATTGCTTTCCGAAGTGGAGCATTAGGTTGGAGTCCTTTGGCAGTTTCTTAGCATCGGCAAGAAGTTGCTCAATGCGATCCATATCTTTCTTTGCCTGATAGGCAGATGTGCCAAGCGAGAATGTCAGGCACAATAACAGAATGACAACAGTCCTTAATTTCATAAATAGTTTTTAAATGATTAGTTTTGTTCAACTTTCGCAAGGCTCAAGTTGAAAGTGAAGAGTTAAGAGTGAAAAGTGAAGAATTTAAGTTTGTATTGCATCTTTATGGATTTTCAATCATACTTTCGTAGTATATAGTAACTTAAATTCTTCACTCTTAGTTCTTCACTCTTCACTTCACTCTATGCCTTACTTCTTCCTCCAGAAATTATATCCAACATAGATATTGAGTTGTCCAAATATATTATCTGCACGGAGCTTATCTTGATGATAATGGTAGGTGTGGTATATGGCACTTGCTCCGGCAAACCACTTGGCATTGTTCCAAACGAGTCCAAGACGTAACGTACCATCGAAGGTAAAATTGCTGATTTTGAAGTCCTTGACCATATTCTTCAGGGAAGCATTATAAGAATCTCCCCGTGACCACATATACGATAACGAACCGAGCATCTGGGCACCGAAGAGCCAGTTCTTGGCAAATACCCAGTTGTAGCCATAGCCAACTGATAGAGGGATGCTTCGATAACTCATCTTATTGAAAACCAGCGAGGAATCCTTTGGCATATAACGTTCATCGCCTTTGGTCTTTTTCTTTACCTGTTTCTTAAAGGCATTCCAATCCATTGATACTCCACACCTGTTATAACCAGTTCCGAAGATCCATGAACCCGCATTCTGTAGTTGCCTGTTGGTCTGGTTGAAGGCAGCCTGATGAGAATATTTTCGTTTGTTGACTACATAGTATGTATTGATAGACATGATGTCGATGTCAAGTCCGTCAACCTCCATACCTTCCAACATGGAAGTGGCATCATACTCGCCACTGTGCATAGAACGAAGTGTATAGCCGTCACCCAGTTTCCTATATACCAAGTCGATAGCTATTGCTGGCGTATATAGCGTTGTATTGATGTCAATATTATTGGAGCTTACCCTAATCGTGTTTACATTGAAGACATATCCAAAGAAAAGCCACCTCCAGCCAAAGAACGGTCCGAGCTTCAACTTTCTGGAAGGGGCAAACGAAACCTCATGTGCATCCTCACCTTCTAATGTAAAATAGTCATCAGTAAGGGTTGTCTGTGCCATGACAGTAAAATTATAGAGCTGCGGCTCTATGTACATCGTATCTGGATCAGCGGTGAAGAATCCGAAGACTGACTTGCAAGCTCTGCCAAACCAGCAGCCTTTCTTCTTTGTAGGCTGTACTGCATCTGATACATAGGCATCAGACACGGCTACATCCGTAGTCGAAGTGTCATAAACGGAAACGCTGTCTGTCTGTGCATAAACACCAAGTGTCATACACATTATTATATATATACCAAACAAACGTCTCTTCATTACTTTTTCTTAGAATTTCCCAAGTATCCTGTCCATTACCCAGTTTGTCGGGGTTGCCGATACGCTCGTGCACTTGCAATGTGCAGTACCCTGTAATGTCTCTACAACGTTCTGGATAAGCGGCAACTGCACGCATTTAGGGTTTGGAACTGTTATCTTCTGATTACCGTTGGATGTTATGAGTTCTATCGGCTGATAGTCGAACATGGAGAATGAGACCATCCCCTTGTCGCCGATGACCTCTACGCGGTCTTCCCTTGCTGATTCATGTCCCACGAAGCACCAAGAACCGCTACCCGGAAGCCCGCTTTCAAAACGGAAGCAGGCACTTACCGTATCTTCTGCCGAATAGAGCTTTCCTCTGTTGGCAGAATAGCCTTCCGCATGAGTAATGACACCAAACATATACTGGAGCATATCCAACTGATGAGGGGCGAGATCATAGAAATAACCGCCTCCCGCAATGTCAGGCTGCAATCGCCACGGACGCTTCTCCTTTGAGTTATAGTCAAGTTCGCGTGGAGGAACGGAGAAACGTATCTGTACGTTGATAACCTCCCCTATCCTACCCGAATCGACGATATCCTTCACCTCAAGGAAATAAGGGAGATAGCGACGATAGTATGCCACGAAGCATGGAACTCCCGTAACCTGACTTACATGGTTTACGCGAGCACAGTCATCGTATGAGGCAGCAAGCGGTTTCTCCACATAGACAGGCTTGCCGGCGTGCATAGCCATGATGGCATATGTGGCATGTGATGACGGTGGCGTTGCAATATAGACGGCATTCACGTTAGGGTCGTCAACAAGAGCCTGGGCATCGGTGTACCACTTGGCAATGTTGTGACGCTCTGCGTATGAACGTGCCTTCTGTGCATTACGGCTCATCACCGCTACTACACGTGAGCCCGGCACTTCACCAAATGCCGGGCCACTTTTTATCTCTGTCACCTCACCGCAACCGATGAAGCCCCAGTTAATCTGTTTCATTACTTTTTCTTCTCGTCCTTAGAAGCCGACTTTGAAAGGTCAGTCTTCTTGTAAGCCTTGTTAAGACCTGCTACTACCTGAGTAGTGATGTCAAGAGCCTTATCACCATAGAGGATGTTGTCACCCTGCTTTGTGAGAATGAGAGAATACTTCTTGTCCTTGTTATATACAGCGAGGAAGTGCTGGATAGAGTCGCGGAGAGCCTTGTTGAACTTCTCTGTCTCGCCCTGGAACTCAGCACCGAGACGCTGCTGAAGACCTTCGAGGTCAGCCTGCTGCTTCTGGAGACCAGCCTGAATCTGACGAGCCTGCTGCTCTGTATAAGCATTCTGCTGGAGCTTCTGCTGGAAATTGGCTGCTGCATTCTGGAGAGCTGCACCCTTCTGCTGAAGTGTTGACTGAATATTCTGGCTTTTCTTCTCGAGGATGAGAGTATAGTCCTTGCAGAACTGGTACTGGCTCATGATAGAGTCAACCTCTACGTAACCAATCTTGAGTTCTACTGGAGCTGTCTGTGCTGGAGCTGCCTCTGGCTGCTGGTTAGACTTATCGCATGATGTGAACGAAACGGCAAAAGCTGCTACAGCCATAGCCGATGTGAAAAAATTCTTATTCATTTCTTTTTTTGTATCTGTTTTTTTCTAATTGCATTAATTTTAGGCGAAAAAATGAGGTAATTTGGAAATATTTCAGTACTTTTGCATACCAGAAAACCATTTTACACTCATTTCGGGTGCAACGTGCGAAGCAACCTCGCACCTGAAAACAAGGGTGTGTTGCTCGAAGAGCAGCGCCCGTTTCATGTTTTCGGGTGCAAAGATAAGAAAAATATTCGTAAATCCATACATAAATAATATTAATAATGAATAAAAATAGATTAAATCCTGCATGTGTGTTTGAGCAATTCGCAAAAATCAACACTATTCCACGCCCTTCAAAGCGTGAAGAGAAGATGATTTCATTTCTGAAAGAATTTGGTGAGAGCCGCGGTCTTGAGACCATCGTTGACGAGACTGGCAATGTTCTTATCCGCAAGAATGCTACTCCTGGGTATGAAAACAGGGAGACCATAATTCTCCAGAGCCACATGGATATGGTATGCGAGAAATTGCCAGAATGCACTATCGACTTTGACAATGATCCTATCGAGACATTCGTTGACGGAGAATGGCTTCGCGCAAAAGGCACTACCCTTGGTGCAGATGATGGTATCGGCATCGCCATGGAACTCGCCTTACTCGATTCTAACGACATAGAGCATGGTCCTATCGAGTGCGTATTTACCCGTGACGAGGAGACTGGTCTGACAGGTGCTGAGGGCATGAAGGCTGGTTTCATGACTGGTTCGATGCTCATAAATCTCGATTCTGAGGATGAAGGTCAGATATTCGTATCATGTGCCGGAGGCAAGCGTACTCAGGCTATTTTCCGTCCTAAATACGAGAAAGATGTAAACGGAATGTTCTTCTTAAAGATTGGCGTAAACTCACTCACAGGCGGTCATTCTGGCGATGACATCAACAAGAAGCGAGCTAATGCTGTTAAGTTGCTTGTCCGCTTCATCTATCAGGAAATGGAGAAGGGAACAGTTCGCCTCGGTACGCTCAAGGCTGGAGGTCTTCACAATGCCATCCCTCGTGACGGCGAGATGACAATTGCAGTTCCTTTTGCCCAGAAAGAGCAAGTTCGCGCCGATTTCAACATCTTCGTTTCTGACGTTGAAGAAGAGTTCCACGTTACGGAGAAAAGCATTAACATGTATATGGAATCTACTGACGCAGAACCCCTTATGACAGAGGAGGATAGCCGTAAGATTATCCTTGCACTTCAGGGTGTTGACAATGGTATTATGTCAATGTGTCAGGACGAGGCAATAGAATGGTTGGTTGAGACTTCAAGCAATCTGGCAAGCGTAAAGACACAGGAAGACGGTTCTGTACTCGTTACAACCTCCCAGCGCTCAAACGTGATGTCGGCTTTGGATAACATGTGCGCTACGGTTCGTTCTGTGTTCCAGTTGGCAGGTGCAGAAGTTGATACAGGCGAGGGCTATCCAGCTTGGAAAATGAATCCTAACAGTCGTCTGACAAAGATTGTCGTTGATACCTACAAAGAGCTTTTCGGCAAGGAGCCTAAAGTACTAGGAATACATGCCGGACTTGAGTGCGGTCTCTTTGCAGAACGCTATCCAAACCTCGACATGGTCAGCATGGGTCCTACGCTTCGCGGAGTACATTCACCTGACGAGCGTCTGCTCATTCCAACCGTTGAAATGGTATGGCGACATCTGCTTGAGATTCTGAAAAGAGCGTAGGATTGCACAAATTTTCGTTGAAAAAACAACATTTTTCCGTCTGAAACTCTCTTTTCTCGATAATTATTCATAACTTTGCACTCGCAAAAGATAAACGTGCGTCAGTTTTTAGGAACTGACAAGCATTTTTAGTGAGTGCAAAGTTAAAAGCACGTTGCAGTCGAAATTAGACTCAAAGGATGAAACTGGTCATATTAACTCAACCTACATTCTTCGTCGAAGAAGACAAGATTATAACTGCCTTGTTCGATGAAGGTATGGATATGCTTCACTTGCAGAAACCAAATTCAGAGCCGGTTTACTGCGAGCGATTGCTTTCTTTGTTGCCAAATGACTGCCATTCCAAGATTCGTGTACACGAGCATTACTATCTGAAGCAGGAGTTCGATCTTAAGGGCATCCACATCAATAATCCTGACACGCCTACTCCTGCAGAATTCAAGCGCAATGTCACACGCAGCACATACCGCATAAGCGACCTGAAGGAAATGAAGAAGAAATGTGACTACGTTTTTCTCCATTCCCTCTTCGACAGTCTCCACGGTGACATGAAGGCATCCCTGACCATTCAGGAAATGGAACAGGCACGTGACAAGGGGCTTATAGACAAGCACGTATATGCATTGGGCGGAATGAGCATCGAGAACATCCGAATGGCAAAGGAACTTGGTTTTGGCGGTGTCTGTATCTGTGGCGACCTCTGGAATCGCTTCAGCATTCAGCACGAACTTAACTTCAAAGATCTCATAGACCACTTCCGCAAACTCCGCAAGGCGGTGGGATAGTTCATAGTGCATAGTTCATAGTGCATAGTTAAAAGAGCAAAAAGTAAAAGATTAATATAAATCATAAAATCTCAATGACTGACAAAGATTCCTTTATGGTATTTTCAGGCACAGCTACTCGCTACCTCGCAGAGAAGATTTGTGCCAGTCTTGGTTGCAAACTTGGCAATCTGCAGATAACAAAGTTCTCTGACGGTGAGTTTGCTGTTTCTTACGAGGAGAGCATCCGTGGTCGTGACGTGTTCCTCGTTCAGAGCACATTCCCTAGTTCAGACAACCTCATGGAGCTTCTTCTTATGATTGATGCTGCAAAGCGTGCTTCTGCCCGTCAGATTATCGCCGTAATGCCTTACTTCGGTTGGGCTCGTCAGGATCGCAAGGACAAGCCACGTGTCAGCATCGGTGCTAAGCTCGTTGCCGACCTTCTGAGCGTTGCTGGTATCGACCGTCTGATCACTATGGATCTCCATGCAGACCAGATTCAGGGTTTCTTCGATGTTCCTGTTGACCATCTCTATGGTTCTGGCGTCATCCTCCCTTACGTTGAAAGCCTCAATCTCGAGAACCTTGTCATTGCAAGTCCAGATGTTGGCGGCGCAAAGCGTGCAAAGTCATTCGCCAAGTACCTCAACTGTCCACTCGTGCTATGCAACAAGTCTCGTGCTCGTGCTAATGTTATCGAGAGCATGCAGATTATCGGTGATGTAAAGGGCAAGGATGTTGTCATCGTTGACGATATGGTAGATACAGCGGGCACAATCACTAAGGCTGCCGACATCATGAAGGAGGCTGGTGCCAACACCGTTCGTGCTTGTGCTAGCCACTGCGTAATGTCAGGTCCTGCAAGTGAGCGCGTACAGGAGTCAGCCCTTGAGGAGATCGTATTTACTGATTCCATCCCTTACGCTAACCGTTGCGCAAAGGTTAAGCAGCTCAGCGTTGCCGATATGTTTGCCGAGACAATCCGTCGCGTCATCAACAACGAGAGCATCAGCAATCAGTATCTTATTTAATAAGTGAAGAGTGAAGAGTGAAAAGTGAAGAATTTGAGTTACTTTAGTTGCGGAAAGACTAATGACGGCCTTTAACTGCAAGACAAACTCAAATTCTTCACTCTTCACTCTTCACTCTTCACTTTTCATTTGAAATGAAATCGGAAAAAGAGAAATTCATTGAGATCAAGGGTGCTCGCGTCAATAATCTCAAGAATATAAGCCTGAAAATTCCCCGTAACTGCTTGGTAGCCATTTCTGGCGTAAGCGGTTCCGGCAAGTCATCCTTGGCTTTCGACACATTGTATGCCGAAGGTCAGCGTCGCTATGTAGAGAGCCTTTCGTCATACGCCCGTCAGTTCCTCGGCCGTATGAGCAAGCCAGAGTGCGATTTCATCAAAGGTCTGCCACCAGCCATTGCCATAGAGCAGAAGGTGGTAAGCCGAAATCCACGCTCTACCGTAGGCACTTCAACGGAGATTTACGAGTATCTCCGTCTTCTCTTTGCCCGTGCCGGACATATTTTCTCGCCTATCAGCAATGAGGAGGTGAAGAAACACACCCCCGAGGATGTCGTTGCAAAGATGCTGGAGTTCACTCCCGGCACTCGTTTCATGGTACTTGCTCCTTTGCAGGTGCCTAAGGGCAGAACGCTCAAGCGTCAGCTCGAAATGGAGCAGCAACAAGGATATTCCCGACTATTCGTCAATAATGAGGTCACAACGATTGACGACTACCTTGAGACCATTGATATAGATGCAGTAAAGGCTGATGGCATCTATATCGTTATCGACCGTATGTCATGCGACAACTCGCAGGACACCATATCACGCCTTACGGATTCTGCCGAGACCGCCTTCTATGAGGGTGGTGGCTCTTGCAGTCTTTATTTCCTTCCTGCCGGACTCATCTACGAGTTCTCCACACGACTTGAGGCTGATGGCATGACCTTTGAGGAGAAATCCGACCAGCTCTTCGCCTTCAACTCTCCAGTTGGCGTATGCCCTTCATGCCAGGGCTTCGGAAGCATCATAGGCATTGACGAGCATCTCGTCATTCCCGACTCTTCGTTAAGCGTCTATGACGGATGCGTGAAATGCTGGCATGGCGACAAGATGGGCGAATGGCGCACGGAGTTCATCCGTCATGCAGAGAGAGACAACTTCCCTATCTTCACCCCATACTTCGAACTTTCCCAGAAGCATAAGGACTGGCTTTGGCATGGATTGCCTTCTGATCGTGGAGAATGGCGTCCTTGCATTGATTCTTTCTTCCAGATGGTCAAGGACAACCAGTACAAGATTCAGTACCGTGTCATGTTGTCAAGATACCGTGGCAAGACCATCTGTCCTGAGTGTCACGGCTCACGTCTGCGCAAGGAAGCCAACTATGTAAGGGTTGGCGGAAAGACCATCACCGACCTTGTTTCAATGCCAATATCAAGGTTAAAGGAATGGTTTGACCATCTTGAACTAAATGCCCACGACACAGAGGTTTCAAAGCGATTGCTTACAGAAATCAATTCCCGTCTCGGATTCCTTCTCGATGTCGGTTTAGGCTATCTCACACTCAACCGTCCAAGCAACTCTCTCTCTGGTGGCGAGAGTCAGAGAATCAACCTTACCACCTCTCTCGGCTCTTCACTTGTAGGCTCTCTCTACATCCTTGACGAGCCTTCTATCGGTATGCACTCAAGAGACACCGAGCGACTTATCTCCGTACTGAAAAAGCTTCGCGACATTGGCAATACAGTAGTTGTCGTTGAGCACGACGAGGACATCCTTCGTGCTGCCGACTATCTCATCGACATAGGTCCTGATGCAGGAACTCATGGCGGTAATGTCGTATTCCAAGGACGAGTTGGCAAAGACGATGGTTCTTGCTATACCCTTGACTATCTTACAGGAAAAAGGAAGATTGATGTACCCACATCACGCCGTTCATGGAATCGTAAGATTAGCATCATAGGTGCCCGAATGAATAACCTCAAGGGCATTGACGTGGATTTCCCTCTCAACTGCATGACCGTTGTCACAGGTGTCAGCGGTTCGGGTAAGTCGTCATTGGTGAAGGGTATCCTCTACCCTACCCTCAAGCGCCATCTTGACGAGGTTTGCGATGCGCCTGGCGAGTTCAAGGCTCTTGAAGGCGACTGGAAGGACATTCATCATGTGGAGATGGTTGACCAGAACCCTATCGGAAAATCAACGCGAAGCAATCCTGCGACTTATATCAAGGCCTACGACTACATCCGCCAACTCTTTGCCGACCAGCCTCTTGCCAAGCAGATGGGCATCACGGCTCAGCATTTCTCTTTCAATACCGACGGTGGGCGCTGCGAGGAATGTAAGGGAGCAGGTGTCGTTACGGTTGAAATGCAGTTTATGGCTGACCTCATACTCACCTGCGACTCATGTCATGGAGAGCGTTTCAAGCGTGAGATTCTCGATGTCAGGTACGAGGGCAAGAACATAAACGACATACTTGCCATGACCGTTGACGAGGCTATTGAATTCTTTGAAGAAAAATATGCTTGGAAGGACTCAAATCGCAATAACCTCAAGGCTATCATCGCCCGACTGAAGCCTTTGCAGGAAGTGGGACTTGGCTATGTTCAGCTCGGCCAGGCTTCATCAACGCTTTCTGGCGGTGAGAATCAGCGTGTAAAGCTCGCCTACTACATCTCACAGGAGAAACAAGAGGAAACTCTTTTCATCTTCGACGAACCGACCACAGGACTCCATTTCCACGACATCAAGCGTCTCCTGCACGCTTTCGATGCCCTCATAGAGCGTGGTCATTCCGTTCTTATCGTTGAGCACAACATGGATGTAATCAAGTGTGCCGACCATATCATCGACATTGGTCCCGAGGGAGGCGAGGAAGGCGGTCATATCGTCTGCACAGGCACACCAGAGGAAATTATCAAGTGCGAGGCATCACACACCGCACGTTTCCTGAAAGAGAAACTTTAGCTCACTTCGTCATCCAATCATCTGCCCATTCAGGAATGGGATTTGAAACGGACTCCCAACGGATTTACAACGGATTTACAACGGAGGTGAAACGGAGGTATAGTGATCGCCAACCTTTGTCTTTTGCCTTTAGTCTTTTGACCTTTGACTGATTCACACTGCAAAGTTACAACATTTTCAGGAAAAGCCAACACGAAACATGGAAAAAAACGTAATTGCTTTCAAAAAAAGCATTACGTTTCTATAACCTATTGATATTCAACAATATATTTTCGGAATACCTTTTCTCAAGCATTCCGTCAAATTTCCGTCATTAGTCATTAGTCATTTTCGTCATTAAGCGAGTTGATGACGGGCGAAAATCGGCTATATAGTAAATATATATTTTATATATTTACTATATAGAGGCAAAAATCCCCCCACTCACTTTCCTTAATGACGAAAATGACTAATGACTAATGACGGACTTAATGACAAGCACAAATACGCTTCCGAAATTATTCTCCTGTATATCAGTATGTTATAACGATTATTTTGATTTTCTTGTAAAGATACGCCTCTTTTTCCATATTTCTTTGCAGAAACAAGAAAATTTGTTGTACCTTTGCAATCAGAATCAGGACTTACCAGCTACCGCCGCCACCGCCGCCTCCGCCTCCACCGGAGAAGCCACCACCACTATGCCCTCCTCCATGGGAAGAACTATGAGAACATGAGGAAACATGACTGCGAACCGTATCGTTCACGCTGCTAACCAAGTGATTGGTAAAGCTTGTTCCGTTATATATTCCTGCGGTAGTGTACCAATCAGGCTTCTCTACGGTAATGGTCTTGAACTTCCTTGCCCACGTATTTGCAAGTCCGAAAACCATAGCGTAAGGCAGAACGCGATAGAAATACTTCGCATCCTCCATCTGCAAACGCTCAAGGTTATCCTTCTCTGCCGTCTCAATAAACTCCTTGAAACCAAGCAGACGCCCCATCATGTCAATACGGTAGTCTGTATTCAGCTTGAACCGTCCGCAAAGCTCCACGGTAAGGAAATTGGCAAGGAAGAACAGGAATATCTCCCAATCAGCCATTGGAGAACCGTAATCCGTACTTTGACTATACAGCAATGCCACCATAGCCATTACGGTGAACTTCATGAGAAAGATTATAACACGCTTAAAGGCTGAGGAATAGAGGTCGGAATCACTTCCCGACAGACGCAATGACAGTCCCAACCCTGCAGGCAAAAGCCAGAAGAAACCAGCCACAAAAAACTCATCAACCCTAAAGTACTGAACGATATTCGTGGCAATAGTGAGCGTACTGAACAACAACAGCGGAATGTACATATACACCCAAGGATCAGTCTTGATGAGGTTCTTCCTACCATTCTCGCTAAACACTTTCTTTAGTGCCGACTTCACTCCATTCATTTCAGAGGATTTATCACCCAACTGACTGAGCCTCACCGTAGTCTTGCCTTTAGGAAAGAACAGGTCCAATAATTTTTTCTGATACGTCGGAGCATCCTCTGGCAGGTTCTTAAGCTTCGTAAGCACTATCTTCTTGTTCTTATTCTCGTCAATCTTCAGATAGCCCTGCTCAGCAAGCCACGGAATAAGCGATGAAATATCACCTTCGTCAGCACTATTGTCAATAATGACACCAACCTCCGCACTTGAAATACCCTCTGGAGGATAGAACTCTATCGCCTTTACCACGCTACGACCTCTGTCTATAGTCAATGCCCGGAAGACAATGACGAGAATACACACCACGGTCAAAGCAAGCCATAGGTAATGCCAGAAATACTGCACCTTCTCCACACCCTCGTAATAGCCCTCTGGTAGCTCCATATAGGCTGTAATGGCATGGTTAGGCTGTATAGAGTCGCACATACCGGCTATGTATGTCGTAGTAGCCTCATATTCAATAGGTATGATATTGCTCTCATTTCCATAACTTCCGCTATACCATCTCAGATTATCCACCGCCTTCTGAGGTAATGGCTTCTCAAACTCAATCCTGAAGTCGAAATGCCTTATTTCCTCCTTGAAATCAGCACCGAGAATGGTATGAAACAGTAGATCCTTGGTCTGTACACGGTCATCAGGATACTTGAACTTATAGCTTATCACATAGGTTTGCAAGCCCTCAACCGTTCTGTCCTCATCACCTATCATTAAGACATAGTTGTCCATTTCCTCTTTCTGCTCATGGACAGGACCGCCTGTCACCTCCACATCGTCAACATCCACGATATAAGGGAACTCCTCCATACTCTTCTCCCCCGAATCATTCGTCACATCATGCCAGAGAGTGAACTTCATGGGAATGAAGCGATAGAAGCCATGACGAGGTTCAAGGAAGTTGATGACGAAGGTCTCCTTCACATCCCATACGTTATTCTTATGAACGTAAGCCTCATACTTTACGTTCTCATAGTAGAAACCGCCCAGGTCGGCAAATGCACAGGCACTCACCAACAGCAAGGCAAAGGATAGAAGCAATCTGTATAGCCTATGCATTTGGCACCTCCCTCTCTGCTGCATTCTGTATTTCATACATCTTTTTTGGCTTGAATCCGAAGATTCCAGCAATAAGGTTGTAAGGGAACATCTGGCACTTGTCATTATATTGCCTTACGCTACCGTTATAGTAGCGTCGTGCAAAGGCAATGTCCTCCTCCACTTTCACTATGCGCTTGTGCAGATCCATGAAGTTATCGTTTGCCTTGAGCTGAGGATAGTTCTCGGCAACAATCAGAATCTTGCCAAGAGCCTCACCAATGCGCATCTCACCCTCAATCTTGCCGTCAATGTCATTTGAAGCCACACCGGCACGACGCTTGGTAATTTCCTCAAGCGTGTCAGCCTCATGCTTGGCATACGCTTTGACGGTATCAACGAGATTAGGGATGAGGTCAAAACGCTGTTTCAGATACACATCCATAGTAGAGAAAGCCTCCTTCACCTTGTTCGTTAGCTGAATGAGACTGTTATACACGAAGATACAGAAAACAACGATTATCGCAACTGCAATGATAGCTATTGTCATAATTTTTTAGGGTGATGGATGATAGGTGATGGGTGTTGGTAAACACCCGAAGACATTTTTGATGCAAATTTACATTATTTCCTTAACATCTGCAAATTTTGAACTATTTTTTTGCTATCGATAATAAAATGACTGGTATCTGTTAATTGAACAATAGCCCATCATCGTTCTATCTTTATATCCTTGAAGAATTGTTTAACATTGGTTATTGTAAATATCTTAGGACGATGGATTTACGATTAATAGTTAATCCACTTCTTCAAATCTACCTTTCCTTCAAACATTTCAGCCTTACGGATGCCAGATGTTTTGACTGGCTTCTCGAAGAGGAAACGGTCGATGAAGGCAAGAACCTCTGGGAATTGCTCTTCTGGCAACTGACAATGCGGATGCTTGCCGTTTATGGAATAGCCCATGCGGTCAGCAATACCGAAACGCTCCCATACCCTAAGGGCTGCATTTACAGAGACATAGCCAGACTCGTCGGCAAGCCATTTATAGTCGGTGTTGCCGAGCATGAGGAAGGCACGAGGACATACGAGGGCACAAAGCTCATGATGGTCGTATGGCAACTGATAGACGCTATCGCCATGAAACTGCTCCTTGAGACTATGCTTGAACCAATGGTAGTCTGTGTGGTCGAGGTCTTCCACTCCTTCTATGGTATGCGACACACGCCAAGCAGCAGCACCACCACCTCCAGGCTCCTGTGCTATGGTGAGAGCGACACGAGGATCGAAAGCTCCGCAGAAGAGTGCCATCTTACCGGCATACGAACATCCCGTTACACCGATATGCTTTGTGTCAATCTTTGTAACCTCTGAGCCAAGAATCTCCAAGCCGTCAATGATACGCTGAAATCCCCATGCCCACATGCTATATGCTCCATTATCAATGAGTTCAGGATAGAGGCGAACGAAACCATAGTTGGTTCGGCAAGTATCACCACGGAACTGCGAATAGCCATTCACCTGACGCTCGTTATAGTTCATACGGGCAAGCGGAAGAGGATTGAGCAAGGTATCGGGAAGGGATATGCGACTGCTACCTATCAGCAATGGATAAGGAGCAGTACCCGTCTTTGGGTACTTGATATGCGAAGAGAGCGTGAGCGATTCCTTGCCCACAGTAATTGTGACAAAGAGAGTATCGTTATCCATGCGAGCCTTTATCTGATCACGCTTTACCTCAGGGATAATGCCAATCTCATGCTGCTGGATGAGACTTGAGATTTCATTACGACGATCGTTCCATTCTGCGAGAGAACTTACTTCCCCACTCTTCTTTTCCCATTTCAGGGGATTGGGAAGCGACTGCGCTTTGCAGACATTTGGTATGGCAATAGCCATTGCAGTTAGTAATAATAGAATACGGTTCATATATAAACTTTTCTTTGAATTTATTTTTTCAAGTACAAAGTTACAATTTTTTCTTAATATTCCATAAATATACGATGTTTTTTCTTGTAAATGTAGAAAATACACTATATTTGCCGTCGTAATAACTAAAAATAAACTTAAATTTATGAAAATCGGAATTATCGGTGCTGGATGGATTGCAGAAAAGATGGCATTATCCCTTCAAGCAAAGCCACAGGATTGCGAGGTTTACGCAATAGCATCACGAAGTATTGAGAAAGCAAGGGATTTTGCCCAGAAATGGTCAATCAAAAAAGCTTATGGATCTTATGAGGAACTTGTGAATGACGAGGATGTGGATCTAATCTACATCGCAACTCCCCATTCGCATCACTATGAGCATACACGCCTCGCATTGGAGCATGGCAAGCCTTGTCTGGTGGAAAAGGCTTTTACGGCAAATGCTCGTGAGGCAGAGGAACTTCTTGCACTTGCAAAGCAGAAGAATCTTTTCATTACGGAGGCTATATGGACTCGCTACATGCCTCTTTCACATAAGGTTACGGAGATAATGCAGAGTGGCATTATCGGAGAGCCAAGAATTTTGACAGCCACGCTCTGCTATATGATGGAGCACAAGGAAAGGATTGTAAGGCCAGAACTTTGTGGTGGTGCCCTACTCGACCTTGGTGTTTACTGCCTGAACTTTGCAAGAATGTATTTCGGCACAGACATTAAGCGCACAGTTACGAATGTGCATATCGGTCCTACGGGAATGGATATGCATGAGTGCATCTCTCTTTCATACGCTGATGGAAAGATGGCAAATCTGCAATCAGGTGCCTTATGCCTTAATGACAGACAGGGTATTATAAGTGGTGTGGATGGCTATATCCGTGTTGATAACGTGAACTGCCCAGAACTTGTTGAGGTGTATCGGAATTATGAACTCGTGGCAACATACAAGAAACCTGCCAATATGGTTACAGGCTATGAGTATCAGGTGTTTGAGTGCAAGCGTTGCATAGAGCAAGGACTTCTCGAATCCCCTATGATGCCTCACGCAGAAACCCTTTCTATCATGAAACAGATGGATGAATTGAGAAAGGAATGGGGAGTGAGGTATCCGATGGATTAAAAGCCAAAACAACAGACCGGCCCCTCACCTGCCCTACGGGCATCCTCTCCCCAAGGGGCGAGGAAGAAGTTAGTATTTCAAATCACGTCTTTTAGCGAACAAAAGTAACTTTTCCCTCGCCCCTTGGGGAGAGGGTGTCACGAAGTGACGGGTGAGGGGCCGAAGGGCCGTGGGTAGGCTTAAATATACTCATAACTATTCCCAACAATCTTCAGGTATCTCTCGAAATCCTCTCTACGGATAACGACAGTACCTCGACAATCATTAGGATGAAAGCTGAGAGTCTCGGCATCCTTGAGACAGGCATCAAGGAAGAGATGAACGTGGTGTTCTGTATCGTTGATAAGTCCGAATGGAGACACGCTCCCCGGCTCAAGACCGAGATATTTCATCATACGCTCAGGGGAAGCAAAACTGAGTTTGCCACAAGAAGGCAGTCCCTGTGCCTGAAGCGTTGCCTTTAAGCGAGCCTCAAGATCATGGATGTCAAAGTCGTGGTCGCAATGGTAGCAGATGAGATAGTGCTTGTTACCCTTATGGTTGCGCATGAAGATATTCTTACAATGCACACTACCATCATCCTTCCACCAACGCTTTGCCTCTTCTATGGTCTTGCCTTCAGGATGATTATAACACTCAAACGGAATATCGTGCTCTCGAAGATATGAGAGCACGGCTTGTTGACGAGGAGATTCTAATGTACTATTTTCCATTTACAAAGTACAATTACAGCCGCTTACCAGTAGCCCATCTGCAGTAGTCCCATAAGGGATTGTTACTAACTTTTCCCTCGCCCCCAGGGGAGAGGGTGTCCGAAGGACGGGTGAGGGGCTACTGATAAGGGGGCTTTATTTATTATTTTGTTTTGCCCTAAATTCCTTTAACTGTTGGAAACAGCAGTCATCGATGATTTCCTCAAGCTTGCGGTCAGGATTATGACGCAGATAGCAGTTATAGTCGAAGATCATCATCTCGCCATTCTCTGCGTTGTAAGGTTTCCATGCAGGAATACCTTCTGCATTAGGATTGCCAGTATGGGCGAAGTTTGACCATACGGTGCTCATAATATCTGCAAGTTTCTGGTCGTCAGTCGTTGGGTTTGGAAGGTCACGACCTGCTCGATGCAATGTGTTGAACACAAACTTCAGCTCATGTCCATGAACAGAGCCTTGATGCACAGGAGACTTCCATGTAAACATATACATATATGTTGGGGCAGGACGATGGGCTGATATATAATCAGCCGTGATGATTGTCTTAGGACGGAAAAGACGGTCGATTGACAACAAATCGTTAGGTGAATGCTTTGGCCAAGCCTCATCAAATGCCTTGATATACTCATCCGTGCGATTTCCAAAGACAGGAACGAGTTGCTGACGAGCCTCCTCAAGAGTAACAGGCTTATCGTATGTAAGGCGCTGAAGTTCGTTGAAGGTAGTACCAATAAGGATTGGCTTACTATCTGAGAATGAAGCAAATCCAGGTTGGAACGGCTGTTGCATAAGTACCTCTCCGTCAGGTGAAGGACCGAATCCCCACATCATCGGAGTGCCAGGCTTACGTGTGCCGATGCTCTTGCCCATAGCACGCTGTCCGGCAGCATAGAGTTCCTTGTAAGGCACATCCTTTATCTTCTCAATGCTATCGTTTGAAATGCCGAGTTCCGCAAGTACAGCCTTACCGAGAGACTCACTCATCTCCTTCGTGTTCACGTTGAGGATAGTTCCGCTGAGAATGATAGCCTTATGGAAGAGATCCTTTGCATCAGGCATACACAGAAGCGTGCCGACCTTGCCACCGCCACCTGATTCTCCAAAGACCGTGACATTGTTAGGATCACCACCAAAGAGCGCAATGTTATTGCGAATCCACTTCAAGGCAGCCACTACATCAAGCATTCCCACATTGCCAGAATACTTGTATTTTGGAGAGCAAGCAGAGAGGTCAAGGAAACCGAGAATATTCAGACGATGATTTATGCTGACACAGACAACATCCTTCTGAGCGAGTTTCATGCCAGGGTCCCATTCTGAGGTGCCAGAGTCAAATCCACCGCCATGAAGCCAGAGCATAACAGGTTTCTTTGCCTTACGATCCGTTGTCCAGACATTCAAGACACAACAGTCTTCTGACATCTCATCCTTCGACATCTCGCGCCCCATAGGCTGCATGGTCATAGGTCCCCAATGGTTGCACACCATCACCGTATCCCATTTATCAACTGGCATAGGTGGCATGAAACGCTCAACCTTTGCGTATGGAATACCGAGGAAACCAAGCGATCCCTCATGGTCAAATCCCTGCACGAGACCTGACTCTATGCGTACAACATTCTCTTTTTCAGCGTTCTGAGCAAGACAAAGACTTGCCATCAGCGACAGAAGCGATACTGAAATAATCTTTTTACAATGCATTTTAATTAATAGGTTTGTTATAGAGTTTAACGCAAAGGTAAGTAAAAAAATCGGAATAATTGCCTTTTTTTGAGCTAAATACACTTTTTTTTGTATTTTTTTGTAAATTTATTAGGTTGTACGGATATTTATTTTTATCTTTGTAGCAGAATATCATACCAATAACACAATCAAAAGTTTAGGTTTTAGAGTTGAGGGAGTAGAGTTTCGAACTCCACCCTAAACACTAATCGCTAAACAAAAAACAAGTATAGCTATGAAGTTAATCAGATACGCACTTATTTCTCTATTTCTCATATCAAGTGGAATAGTCGAAGCCCAGACATCATTGCCGGGTAATCCGATTATCACGCACACCTATTGCGCAGATCCTTCCGCGAGAGTGTTTGGTGACACGTTGTGGCTTTTCCCAAGTCACGACAAGGATGATGCGTCGGACTTCCTTATGGATGACTTCCATGCATATAGCACAACAGATATGAAAACATGGACTGACCACGGAGTTATCTACAAGCCATTGGAAGATGCGAAATGGGCAAAATCTCGCACATGGGCTCCTGATTGCATAGAGCGCAACGGCAAGTATTATTTCTACTATGCCGTTGACAAGGAGAATATCGGTGTGGCTGTGGCTGATTCGCCTACCGGTCCTTACCATGATCCTCTCGGACATCCGCTTATCTCAAAGAATACTCCTGGAGTCGTATGTGACCGTATGTTCATAGACGCTTGTCCGTTCATTGATGATGACGGTCAGGCTTATCTCTTCGTAGGACAGAACACCGTGAACGTAATCCGACTTAATGAGGATATGATTTCCTATGACGGAAAAGTGGAACAGGTACAGGGAGTACAGGATTTCTTTGAGGCTGTATGGGTGCACAAGCATAATGACACCTACTACATGACATACGCCACAAGTCCTTTCCGTCGCGGAAAGAAACAGGAGATTGCATACTGCACGAGTAAGAATCCTCTTGGACCATACACTTATCAGGGCATTATCCTAAAGCCCGTAAATAGCGGTACTACCCATTGCTCTATAGTAAACTACAAAGGTCAGGACTATATGTTCTACCATACGGCAGACATAAGTCGTGCTCTTGCCCCTGATTATTTCAGCGCATACAGACGCTCTGTGTGTGCGGATTCACTTTTCTATAACGAGGACGGAACGATACGACCTATCAATATGACGCTCAACGAGAAAAAGCTGAAGCTCAACGACATTGCTGACGACCGTAAGATGAAGCTCATAGCAACGAGCGTGCGCCTGCCTTCTATCCCGCAGGAAGGGCAGAAGATAACGATAAGCGAAGGCACCACACGCACGGAATTGCAAAAAATAATGGATTCTTGTTCGGATGAAGGTGGTGGTACTATCACTATCCCTGCCGGAAAATTTGAAATGGACGGTCCCATTGAGCTGAAGAGCAATGTAAGACTACATCTTAGCGATGGCGCGACCTTGGTATTCACAAATGATCCTAACGCATATCTGCCTGTCGTGATGAGCCGATACGAGGGCGTAGAGGTATATTCCCGCTGTCCTATGATTCATGCTCATTGGCAAGAGAATGTGGCTATCACAGGTGAAGGAAATGCCGTTATTGACATCAACGGTCATGAAATGGCAAAATGGGGAATGACTATCGGTGTAGAGAACTGGGAAGAGAGTATCCATGGATCACATGGCGAGACTCCTGAACTTTCTGATATAAACAGACTAAGGGAAATGGGCGATAAGCTTGTGCCTTTGTCTGAACGTATCTTTGGCGAGAACACGAAACTGCGTTCTTGTGCCGTTGAGTTCAATTCATGCTCCCGTGTCCTGCTTAATGGTGTTACTATCAAGAATTGTCCGTTCTGGTGCATACATCCACTTTATTGTGAGGATGTAACCATAAGCAACATCAAGGTGGAATCAAACTATCCTAATAATGACGGAATAAGTCCGGAATCAAGCCGCAGGGTATTGATTGAGAATTGCCTGTTCCATACAGGTGATGATGCCGTTGCCGTGAAATCAGGTCGTGATACTGACGGCAGACGTATCGGACGCCCTTCCGAGGACATCGTTATCCGCAACTGCATACTGAAGAGCAAGGGCAACGGAATTTGCATCGGCTCTGAGATAAGCGGTGGCGTGAAGAACATATACGTTAGCAACATAGAGGTTGGCGATGTTAAGAACGGCATATTGTTCAAGTCGAACCTTGACCGTGGCGGATATATCGAAAATGTATATGTTGACAGCGTGAATATATCAAGCGTTGCTGGTGCGGCACTTCGTTTTGAGACCAACTATCTGCATTATCGTGGTGGTAACTTCCCTACCAAATATAACAATTTCCGCATCAACAATGTTTCTGTGGGCAAGTCTGCTGAATTTGCCATTTTCTACGAAGGAAATGAGGCTGAGCCCATTACCGATATCAAGGTGAAGAATTTCAACGTAGATAATGCGAAATGGCCTTATTATCTGCGCAATACAAAGAACTGCACGTTCATCAACTGCACGGTGAACAAAGAACCGATACCTGAATCTCCAGAAGAGAGTGCCGTCAAACGTACTTGCGATGTTTGGTAAATAACGTGAGTTCGACGAATTCCATGGATGCATCTCCGATGCTTGTACTTTACAGAAAATTAATGCGAAATTAATGTGATATTAATGGGAAATTATATCATTAATTTCTTCTTGTAGTAAGCGGTTTGTTTTCGTCGAATTCACGTTAAATAACATTATTTAACGTGAGTTCGATAAATTAAAGGGAAGCGGATTTATCTGATTTATCTGAAATAAATCGCGCAAATATTACTGCGCCAGCTATCAGAAAAATCAGAAAAATCCGTTTCCCTTATTATTCCTAACGTGAGCTAATATATTAAACGCAAGTTCGATAAATTAAATATTACTGTCCGCTAAAAATATTGTCAAGAATTAGAGATTTTGAGAATTTCTTTTTTTGAATTAATGAGAATTAGAGAAATGTCGCTTACGCTCCAGAC
>CADCIQ010000005.1:71038-71486 GCA_902801425.1 uncultured Bacteroidales bacterium
TCTCTCTTTTTCTCATTAATTCTCAATACTGCGCCAGCCTTCTCTCATTCTCAAATTCTTGATAAAAACAGGGCTTGTCCAGCATAAATCTTTTGATATCATGCAAGATATAGTTGTTTAGCGGACAGTAATATAAATTAAAGGGAAGCGGATTTATCTGATTTATCTGAAATAAATCGCGCAAATATTACTGCGCCAGCTATCAGAATAATCAGAAAAATCCGTTTCCCTTATTATTCCTAACGTGAGCTAATATATTAACGTGAGTTCGATGAATTCCTATATGGCAAACAGCAGGCTGTTTTTAACTGACAATAATTTTTCGCAAGGCTCAACAAGCTAAAGCAAATTCCCAATCTTACCAATCTTCAACCAGTAATTATCATTTTTTATTGGAAAAAGATTGGTAAGATTGGTAATTATTGTCAGTTCAGCATCGGAGATGCGT
>CADCIQ010000006.1 GCA_902801425.1 uncultured Bacteroidales bacterium
TATCCCCCACCCTACCACTTACGCATAACAGTCTCATTATCTTTATATTAGACAGTCATAAACAAGATCTAAACCTCGCTCAACAAGCAAGCAAAATCCCGACCAGTAACGGGTAACGGGTAACAATAAGGATTTTAGTGCATGGCCAAATTTTACTGAATTATTCTAAGGAGTTTATATACCTTATTATATATAGAAATAATAAATATTGGCAGCAGCTTACACTAATTTTCTTATTGTTACCCGTTACCTGTTATCGACAGTTTTCTGGGATTATGTCTTTTCCTGATTCTCGCTAAATTGGAATTTATTGAGTTACAAAATTCATAAATCCATTTATTGTGTGAAAAATGAGAAACAACGCAGCCGTTCCGACCATCGGATAATTGCTTTTCCAGACTCCATAGAATAAATAATATAGCGGAACAGCCATAAACTGACTAATCACTATCAACCATCCGTATTGATACTCCAAATAGTAGGCTGTCCACCCTATAAAATTAATCAATAACATTAAGACTGTTAATGCAAAAAAGGTCTTTTCTTTTGTTGTTTTTAATGAAAAGAGACCAACATCATCCCGAACTATCAGCATTAACAAAGCCATAGTCAACACACCAAGAATATTTTGAATTGTTACTAACCATTCGATTTCATTTTGCATGTTCATGATAGGATTGTGGACAGGTTTAACCAATGGCATAATAATATATGGGATTTCCTGAATCATAAAAGCTATGATTCCAATAACAGATACCCCTAAATAATAATTCTTGAACAGATGTGTAAATTTCAACATTACATTTAAAATATACGCTAACCAACTAAAATCCCAATTTATGCTCTTAATGTCTTTTTCACGTTTATCGCTAAATTGGAATTTACATATTATAGTAAGTTACAGGATTTTGACCACAGTTGATGATATTCTTGACACTCTTGTGCAGGTATGGCGAATCATTTACTTCTATTCCATCAAACTCCCATCGACCTTCGTATTCCTGGGATTTGTACCATCGTGTCGGCTTAAAAACGGCTCTTACAATCCCTCTGTAAAGAGATAAAACGTATGTTGCGGATTTAGCCCGTTCTCCGTTCATTTTCCAATATTTTCTTGTTGCTTCATAGATGTTATCACGTTCGCCATTGTTATAAGTCTTGTTGATATTGATGCAGACAAAACGGTCATTAGGTGAAGGTTCTATTTCGGCACAATCATAAATGATGTTTATTTCATCAACCGTTTTAATGCCTTTATCCCATTGATGATGTCCAGACTGGATATTTGTAAGTATTGATTCTCTATTAAAATCCGAATAAGTCAACATGTCAATCAGAACAGACTCAACCAAAAGAGCCTCGCTCTCACTAAGTCCATGTCTGATAATATAATATGAAACCTTTAGTCCCTTCCTTCTGATTTCTCTAATAATATCAAGTTTCAGGCTTGATAAGGTTTCGTTCAAAGCATCATTGGCATGATTGAATATTCTATTGTCATGTCCTTTGCCAATATAAAAAATTTTATTGCTTCTCGGATCTACCAGACAATATACATAATACTGCAATGCTTCTATGACAGAGGTCTTGAATTCTTCTTTCATAAATTCCGATTTATCGTTCTTTTGTTAATTTATAAACAGCCCATGTAGGTAGAATAACCAATAGCAACAGGCTTATTTCTACCAATGCGTATGAACCGAAATAGTCAACCAGTGTCTGGAATTTCAGAACTCCATCAACTAGAAATACTAAAACGGCAAACCAACAAAGAAAGAATATTGCAGAATATTTGATTTTGCGTTTCTTAAATTTCATTCTATGATTTTGCTAAATTGGAATTTACTCCTCATCTACATACAATTCATCGACAGAATATAAAACAGCATTGCCTGCAAGAAATATCTTGTTGCCTTCTTTCCTGCAATAAAGTATTCCACCGCGTTTTGATGCCTGGAAGGCCACCAATTCATTTTTTCCTAACGTGTCTGCCCAATAGGGGATGATGTGGCAGTGGCCAGAACCGCAAACAGGATCTTCAGGAATGTTAAGTTTCGGACCGAAACTACGTGAAACGCAATCTTCCTTCTCTCCTTTTGCCGTAACATGAACCAGCAGACCATCTATCTGTTTGATTTTCTCCAAATCAGGATTCAGACTCAAAACAGCCTGCTCATCATCCAGTACGCATAGCAAGTCACGGGCAATATAAGCCTCTCTGATAGGAGTTCCCATAGCTTCCTCCATAGCAGTAGTTACGGTTGTCGGCCTCAATTCATAAGCAGGAAACTCCATCTCATATAAGTGCCCCTTGCGTGTCACGATTAATTCACCACTTAAAGTGGTAAATACGACCTTGTCCGCTTCCTTTTCATAAAATTTGAGCAAGACGAAAGCTGTTCCCAATGTGGCATGTCCACAAAGATCAATCTCACCTCCAGGTGTGAACCAACGCAAATGCCACTTTTCACCCTCTTTGACGGTAAATGCTGTCTCGGAGAAGTTGTTCTCACGAGTGATGTTCATCATCATTTCCTCGCTTGGCCACTTCTCCATAACACAAACGGCAGCCTGGTTGCCGTGAAACACAGAGTCTGTGAAAGCATCTATAACATATTGTCTCATATGATTCGCCTTTCTTTTTATAAATACCTATTTATCTGTTTATTATGCTATTCCTTAATTACTTGCAACCATATACGAACAGTTTTTTACTGAACAGATTTACTTTATGATAAGTTATATCGTTGCAAATTCTGCGACAAAGATACTAAAAAATGTCTAATCACCAAATAAAACCGCATAAAAAACGCATATTATGCAACGCTTTCACTCAAAAATATGCAAATATGCCGTATAATAGGCAAAATATAAAGAAAAGGAATCTGCCAAATAGACAGATCCCTTTGCATATTATATCTGAGTATTTTACTCCTCAACGGTAGCCTGCGGGGTTGTTCGACCGTCGTTGATTATTGTCCCTGCATCTACTTGATTTTGAGTACGACGATGGACTTTGCTGGTATATTCACCGTAAGCACACCTTTATTCAGCTTGGCATCCTTAAACTGGGCAGGAGCCACCACGTTAGGATGCTGGAAGTCGTTGAAGTCAGCCACGTTCTTCGAGGTGAGGATGCGACCGCTAACATTCTTTGCAGCATATCCTTCCAAAGCGAAGTCGATGGTCTGAGCCTTATCCAGCGAGACGTTAGTAACGGCCAGCACGATGCTGCCGTCGGTGGTCTTCGCAGCCGAAGCCGAGAGCATTGGGCAAGGACGATAGCCTGCATCCTTCGCACCTTCTTTCTCCTTGAAGTAAGCCTTGCTCACCGTTATGGTCTCGCTCTCGAGGTCGATTGGGAGATAGGTGGCCTCCTGGAATGGAGTGTACATCTCAAACACGTGGTAGGTCGGGGTGAGCACCATATGGCCAGTACCTTCTTGGTCGGTCAGAATCATCGACTGCAGCACGTTCACAATCTGTGCGATATTCGCCATCTTCACACGATCTGTATATTTATGGAACACATTCAGCGAGAGCGCTGCCACGAAAGCGTCACGCAGGGCATTCTGCTGGTAGAGGTGGCCACTGATGGTGCCAGGCTCCTCGTCCCACCATGTACCCCATTCGTCAACGAGCAATCCAACTTTGCCTTCTGGGTCTTTCTCGTCCATGATGGCCTTGTGCTTCTTGATGACTTCTTCAATCTCCAGACACTTGCCCAAAGCCCAGTAATACTGGTCGTTGTCGAACTTCGTAGCGGAGCCCTTCGGACCTTCCCATCCAGAGCAAGTATAATAATGTAACGACACACCCTGCATGCGATTGCCGATTTTGTCCATCAGCACCTCCGTCCACTTGTAGTCGTAGTCAGAGGCACCGCTTCCGATGCGGTAGAGCTTGTTGCCTGTATAGTCGCGCAGATAGGTGTTAAACTTGCGGAACTCGTCCGAATAGTATTCCGGCGTCATATTGCCACCGCAGCCCCAGGCCTCGTTGCCAATACCGAAGTATTTGACCTGCCAGGCTTTATCACGGCCATTCTGACGACGCAGACGAGCCATCGGTGTATCACCGTCACTGGTCATATATTCAACCCATTGAGCCATCTCCTTCACCGTACCTGAGCCAACGTTGCCGCTGATGTAAGGTTCACAGCCTAGCATCTCACAGAGGTTCAGGAACTCATGGGTTCCAAACGAGTTGTCCTCGATGGTTCCGCCCCAGTTGTTGTTACGCAGCGATGGGCGCTGGTCCTTAGGTCCGATACCATCCATCCAGTGGTAATCGTCGGCAAAACAGCCACCCGGCCAGCGCAGCACGGGAACCTTCAGCGCCTTCAAGGCTTCGAACACATCCTTGCGGTAGCCGTTGATGTTGGGAATCTGAGAGCTTTCGCCCACCCAGAGACCACCGTAGATGCACGTTCCAAGGTGTTCGGAGAACTGTCCATAGATTTCGCGGTTAATCTTTGCCCCAGCCTTGTCAGCGTGGACTGTTGCCTTCACGTTGTCAGCAGCCGTTACCGTTGCAGCGCAGGCCAGTGCAATAAATGCAGAAAAAAATTTCTTTCTCATAAATATTATACTTCTTGTGATTAATTATCAGGTTTGCAGAGGTAGGGATTTTTCTCAAAACACATCATCGGATACGTTTTGCGTATTAATTTGCATCCCAAATAACGTTCGATGCAATGCAACGCATTCGTTTTCAGTTTGCAAAGATAATTCTTTTTTCTTAAATAAACAAATTATCATAAAAAAAGTTAGGCGGAAACCCTTATATTCTAAGGACTAACCGCCTAACCTGTTTATTTCCTAATTCCGTTAATTACTCCTCAACAGCAGCCAGGGCGACTGCGACAACGACCTCCATATCATATTGTTCTGTGAGAATGGTCACCCACTTCGCAGAATAGCAGCTCGGATGAAGCAACAGAACCTCAAAACAGATGCTTTCAGTTCTTCCATCGCCTCACAGACTTTGAAGCCTGTAATGCTAAAGCCTTTTTTTGAAAAGCAATATCTTCTTTATTCATTTCAAATACGGATTTGGGTATGGCTGATAATTGCCTGTGCTGTCCGGCACAAGTAAAGTCTTAGTCCATGTATCCATCACAGCAACACCGCCCATTGATTTATATCTATGATTGAGAGCATTAAGATAGAGACCGCCAAATAATGCCGCTAACAACAATGCTATGACGATGTATCTAAATGTCTTGTTCTTCCGTACACGTTCTTCACTCATCGTCCTATTATTTTCTGCTGATTGCTCTTGTTGATTGAAATCAAAATGTGTTATGTAATCGGTGAGCAAGCCCTTTAACTTTTCACTGTATAGCCGATTGCCAATAATCGTTTCTCTAAAATCTTCAAACGTTTTATTGGGATACATAAATTTTGACACTCCATTTTGCTCCCAACAGCGTTTCATCAAAATCTCGTTTCCTTCAAACAGCCATTTTATATTTGCTTTCATGCATATTTTTATTCTTTTTGTTGGGTTTTGCTCTTTGTAAGTAGCAATATCGCCAACCTCACATGTCGCTCCCCATGCAATTATGCATTTTGCTATTAGGTCGCCAAAGGGATGTTCCTTGAGAATATCCGTTATTCCCTGTTCTAATTGCAATACGCATGTCAAACTTAAAATCCGATAATCCATATTACATTTCTTTTACCAGTATCTGTATTGTTCTTTCCTTCTCTTCAAGCAATTTCTCCAACATGGTAACACGCTCTTTTAGAATGGCAGCATCACCAACATCGTTGTTATTACTAGCAATAGCGACTCCATTTCCCCAAGCCACGTCACATTGTTCCTTATCATTCTCTCTATAGAGATGAAAGATTAGAATTTCGATGACACAAGCTATACGTTACAACAAACTGAACTTTGCATCCTATGCTGATAACATTTGATTGAATGAATGTTGAAACAAGCCAAGCTTTCTCGCAATTTCAAATTGTGAGACCTTATAGGTTGGCAATATTTCTTTTAGCCTTTCTCCACTCATAACAATCATTTTATTGTTGAAGAACTCTTTATTCTATTGCTACCGTTATTTTTATATACATGCCTCGAAAAGGCTCGTTGTATCGCAACTCACTCGTTTTCAGATTGCAAAGGTAACTCTTTTTTCTTAAATAAACAAATTATCACAAAAAAGTTAGGCGGAAGACCTTACATTCTAAGGACCTACCGCCTAACCTATTTATTTATAGATTACGCTAATTATTCCTCAACAGCAGCCTGGGCGGCGGCTAACGAATGCTGATTATCAATGACTTACGAAAGGACTGGTCAACATTTCGAATGCAAATCATACACGTTCTGCACGTTCTGCACGTTTCTGACTCGTATTCTTCTGCAAAAAATGTCACTTACGTAATTAATTCTGTCTTCATCTAATCCAATCCAATCTTAATCTTTAGAGTTACTTTTCTATTTGGTCAACAATCTGGTCAACATCTTGACTGACCATTTTTACTATAGACGCATCACATACTTTAGTTGGGAGATAATCCCAAAAGCACATTCTGCAAACTTTGTTTGCAAAGTTAATGATTTATTCTGACTTTACGTTCATTCTGCACGTTTTTCTTGCAGAACGTGTATGATTTTAATATATATTAAGGTGGAAATGACATTCTGTTACCAAATTTTTGTTTCGATTAAAAGAAAAATGGATGGAATTCAATGCCATAAGTTTAGGTTTAAGTTTAGATATGCTTATATATATAATAAGGTGTAGTAAACCTGAAGCAGATTATTGTAGGTTTAATCTTTGAGTTTAGATGTTCATGTATATATACATGGGTAAACGTAAACCTAAACTTTGCAGAATGAAACGACTTGATGTTTCCCAAAATTCACGTTTTTCTTTTAAAAGAGAATGAACCTTCTTATGCCCTCCCCTTCTAATCCTCTTCTCTTTTAACTGAGAAAAACTTTTGAAGTCACAGACGACATTAACTTGATGCTCGTAAAAAGTTATCTTCCGTGATTTAGAAAGAAAACTCACAGATTTGCAGAAATTTTGCAAATTCACGAGTTTCCTTTTGAGATTTGGAAAGATAACCTTTCTTCATCTTTTTTTGACCGACATCGTCATTACAGATTAGGAATGATGATATGTGTTTACACTTCGAGACTTTTGCCTGGGTTGAAAAACTCATGCTCACCATGAAAGACATATCCCAATTGATTAGACACACACTTGGTATTGCCGACCTTGACATCCACATTGTAGTGAGAGTGTCCATATATCCAGTAATCGATACCACTATCCTTGATATAGTCTTCCAGTTCAACCGTAAAGGCTCCGTTGGCTTGGCTATCGGCAAACTTGGGACATTGCATCTGGAAGGATGGCACGTGGTGGGTTACAACAATCTTTCTTCTGGCTCTACTGTTTGAAATGGCATCCTTCAGGAATGCCAAGCACCTTTCGTGTTCGCCATTGAAGTCCGCAAACGTCAGAAGTTCGCCATTGAAGATGATACGTCGGAAGTCGCTTACCACTTGTTCAGTATAATATGACTCCTTCAGAGGAATCTTGGCCCACAATGTTGTTATGATGAAGTCAATGTCCCCTATGTGTACGACAGCATTATAATAGCTGTGGACATTCGGACGTATTTCAAGGCAATAGCCATCGTTAAGCTTGGCGATGTCGTAGAACTTATAGAACTCATGATTGCCCATACAAACAATCACTTGACGGTAGTTCTCCGAAGCCCAGTCCCAGAATGGATGCTTACTATAGTTCTCATCTCCCAAGTAGCCAATGTCACCAGCCAGGACGAGAACGTCCCCTGTTACTTGCAGGGGATTCTCCTTCAGATATCTCCAGTTGTCGGCAAACTCTAGATGGAGGTCAGAGGCATATTGTATCTTCATTGCTGTTCTGTGGCAAATAATCCGTCCAATTGTTCCAGCAAGGCTTCGACGAATGATGTATCCTGGTCAAGAGCCTTGGAAAGTGGTTCAGAAAGAGTATTCCATTCTTTCTTGATTGAAGAGACAAACTCCCTTATGCAAGTTACTATCGGTTCTGGAGCAGTAATTTGACTATCTTCTATGATGACCACGTTCTTCAGCACATCAGAACGATGCTTCTTGATGTCTTTGCTGTTGACATGCTTTCCGTTTGCCTTGTCTTGCAGAAGATTGAGGTATGCTCGTGACTTCAGAGCTATGAGCGCAGCAGAGTCTGCATGGCGTAATCCATTGGTCAGTTTGCTGTGCTCGATTGTGAAGTGGTAGAAATCATCGTCCATGATGATTGCACTCAGACTGGATGTGTCCTCGCTGGTGGGAATTGGTTCAATGGTCAGCCCCTTCGGTTCGCCGAGGATGTCAGGGTGCCGTGACAGCAGTTCAATCATTTCGGGATAGTCAGGTTTGCCATTGACAAAGCGGTACAGTTCGTACTTCGGAGTCTCGCCCTCTTCCTGTTTGCGTCTCTCAGGACGATACCCACCTTCACGCACGAATTGCCAGAAATGCTCAGCGAAGTCGGTTGTCATCTTTTCAACGATGACTATCATGTCGATGTCATGCGTGGCACGAGGGCGAACAGCCGTGCCGGTCATGGCAATGTCACAAGCCGTGCCACCGATGATGACGTAGTTCTCAGAGTAGGCTTCAAAAGCTTCACGGAATTTATCTAACCCTTCCATGCTGTTTCATTTATTAAACGTTCAACTTCACCTTCCACCCGCGGATCTGCATCCTCACGTAGAGAAATGGCCAATGATAACCTGTCCACCCATTCGGCTTTTTCACCATTATTAATTACCGGTGGGTATTTCCAGGCTTCGATGAGAATGTTGCCATCATACTGATTGGGGCGTACTATGACACCTGATACCATGAAGTCTCTAACTTGTTTGGCAGTCATCATGATTATCCTTTCGGGATCAGGATTGAGCATTGTGTAATGTGCCAGGGCATTGATGCCACATATCACAAAATGGTCTTCAGTCAATAGTTCATCGCAGTAGATGCGCTCTTCAACGGGATTAATCAGGAGTGGTTGAGCTTGATCCCATAGATCCCTCCCCTTCTTATGGAAGTGGATGACCTTTCGTTTTGAGCCTTCTGATTCTTTCCGGCACAGCCCTAAGTCTTCAAGGCAAGTAATGCCAAGTGTAATGCTTGCGTATGAATAAGGAATCCTATCCTCTATGTCTCGTGCTGCCAATCCATCTATGCTTTCTATCTGCAGATGATAGAGCAGCAGGTATTGGGCTACCGGTGTCATAATTTTCGCCTGTTTTGTTTTGCGTATGCGCTCATTGGCCAGAAGCATTGGCAAATGAACGTATTTGTCAGAGATAACGAAATAAACGTCTTTGTCAATAAGCCTCTGTCGTTCGTATGCAGGACATGCAGGCAACAAAAAGACTACAGGAAGCTGGAATAATGAAGTAAGATTGCTTGCCGTGACAGACAAGATGCGAGGTGCAGCAACTTTACCTTTGGGTTCAGCGAAAAGCAATGGCATACCATGAAACTCTCCATCGTAGAACTTGTACGATAGCGAGTCTCCGATGGTGACACCTTTCATCTGCGCCTTGCTTCGTTCTTGCAGCTGTATAGGTCTGCCCAATATGAAGAGATCTTTCGTTTTAACCATTCTGCTTCATTTTATATACCATTAAAACGATGCAAAAGTATTAAAATAATCTGATATAACCAAAGGTTTTCCTGATTTTCTTGATTTTAGCAATAAAGTTTGAATACTTAATGCCTCAATTGGCAGATATACAGTTCAAAAAAGTGTTTCACTTTGCACTTTCGTTCAAGTAGGTAACTACTATTTGGTAAACCTCTTTACCCTTACATCCCATATACAAATGAAAGTAGCGACGCTATAGAATTAACGCCGCTACTTTTTTTCTCAGATTTAGACAGAACGTCTATCTGTCCCAAATGCTGCTGCCACCGCCCTGGTCACTGATGTCCAGTTCATCTTCAGGATCATCCCAGCCACTTGATTGCAGACCTCTTACATCACCACTACCAGCCAGAAGCCGTGTCATGTGCTGTAACTCAATTGCCGTCATAGAGGGCTTTATATATTCTTTCTTCATATCGCTTACTTGACAAGTATTTTTTTACCTTTATTGATATACATTCCGCGTTGTGTCGGTTTTCCGCTCAGGCGCACACCGTCCAACGAATACCATACATAATCCTTCACTTCATTAGAATTTGCAGAAACTTCAGGAATGCCTGTTGTTTCTTCACCGTCAAAGCTTAATGCAAACGCACGTGCCTTAGCTCCAGCGTGTCCATTGATGTACGGCACTGAGAAGTAGGCACGACATGAGCGAATCTGGCGGTCAACTGTTGAGTAGTACAATGTGTTTGCGTCACCCAAGAATAGGATGCTCTTGTCATCAGCTGTAACGCCGACTGGAGAATACGTACCTACCATCTGTACTGTCTCCAGTCCAACTGTCTTACTCTCCACAATCTGAGCCGTTGAGTTGCTTACGGTCACGCCCTCGAATACAGGACTTACGATATCATAGACTGAAGGGTTGTTGTCGTAGTCTGCAGCCTTATCCCATTTTACCAGATATGGCACTCCTGCCTCAATCTCTGTCGCTTTCTTGAACCACAGATACAGCGTTCCATCTTCCACATCGAAGCCGTTCTTCTCTGTCACGTCCATAGTCATCAGTGTAGCACCAGCAAAGTCCGCATTGGCAGCAATCTGCTCAGCATTCAATGAGAATGGCAGGCACAGCGTGTTCCATTTGCCGTCCTTATAGAGCGTGCGATCAGAGAGCGTCACGTCGGCTTTACTGTCATAGTTAGTAATGATGTTGCTAATGACATCGGAATTGTCAACAATGGCAGCCAGCGAAGCATCGAAATAGGTGATTGTCTCCTCGATTGTCTGCGCTGCAACCGCATTCCAGTTATCGCTGCCCTCCACCTTGTAATATACGGTGTAGGTTCCGGCATCCGTTCCTGTCGGGATGTCATCAGAATAGTTCTGGCCGTCAAGGCTGTAAAGCAAGGTTCCAAAGTCTGTATTGCCTGCATTCACAAGCGCCTGTGCCGAGCCGTTATATATAAGGTTTTCAACAGCAGTCGGAGTTGTGACAGTGGGCGTAGCTTTAGCGATGGTGAATAAAACCTCTCTTGAGCCCGAGTAGTTGCCCTTGCCGGTAATGGTAGCAGTGGCAGTACCCACATTCACATTGGCAGAATACCCGATGGTGTAATCTGTTCCAAGCGTGAGGGTTGTTTCTCCATCTTTAACGGTCACGGCAGGTTCGATGGCAGAGCCGGTGTAGGTCTGGTCAGCGATGGCGGCAATAGTGATGCCATCATTGGTCACAGCCTTCGGGATGATAGTGAACGTCGCTGCGGTCTCGCCCGAGTAGTCACCCTTGCCCTTGATGGTGACTGTGGCTGTTCCTGCGTTGACGTTATTGCTGTAAGTCACCTCGTAAACCTCGTCAGGATTGAGCGGTGTTTCTCCATCTTTAACGGTCACGGCTGGTTCGATTGCCGAGCCCGTATAGACCTGGGTGGGTATAGATGCCACGTCGCAGTTCAGCATAGACTTCAACTTCAATACTGACACAAACCAGTTGCCCCCCCCTTTGTCCGTCAGAGTGAACACATAGAATCCGCTTTGATGGACTCTAAAATTACTTCCACCATTATCGCTGAATGCGTATTCGCCACCAACGTATGGCACAGTGATAGTGTTGTCGGAGCCCCAATACTTATGCTCGTTATTGGAAATATTATACCCTTCTGTCGTTTCGTCGAGCCAGACAATGTTTTCGCCTTCGTAGAGGAGACTTGCAGGTACAGGTTCACCCCGCTGCATAAGATAGAAGCTCGTTTTAGCCTCGCCCCACTTGGCATAAAACGTCATATCTTCGGTTGCCGTGGCAGGGATGGCGACATAGCGGTCACCAGAGAAATCTGCCGTCGTGTACCAGCCCTCGAATGAAGCACCGCCGTAAAATACCAATGCGGGAAGTGGCGTTACTTCGCCCTCAATGTAATGGTCGATTTCACCACCTTCTATAAGACCGCCATTGAGTTCAAATGTTACGGTATGACTTTGTTTATATTTCGCCCAATATTCCTTGTCGCCTGTTTCGGAAGAAGAAATACTTGTAACGGCATTGCCCACAAGGTTGGCATTGTTGTACCAGCCAGCGAACTTGTTGTAGCCGACACAAGCAACGTTCACGGGCAGCGTTGTAGTATTGCCAACGACGTATTTCGACGAATACGTCTTAGTGTCGCCAGTGAAGGTGTGCAGGGTGATGTTGGCTGTCGGAATGCTCACGCCGTCAATCGTGCCGGAGAAATTCGTCTTGCCACCACTCATACCAAACATCGAGCCGTCGGCAAGAGCGTCCTGATAATAATGCAGAGCCGCAGCCACTGTGCCGTCGGACATCTGTTCTGCCGTAACCGATGTGCCATATTGCGAAGTACCGAGGACAAAGGTGTTGACAACAATGAGAGTGCCAGAAGTGGGCAAATCGAATTCGCCCGCCACAAGATCGTCGTGATGAGTGCCGTAGGACCAATCTGCACTTGTCTTGCCAGCAAAATAGGAATTGATGATTGTCACAGAGCCTTTTCCGGAGCCATTCACAAGTCCGCCAATATAGTTAACGCCCTTTACGGTACTTGTGCTGTACACATTGGCGAGGGTAACGGAAGATTGACTATCTACGTCTCCTACTATCGAGCCAAGGAAGTTTCCTGAACTGTTGAAATACGAATCCACAATGCCAAGGTTCTTGATTGTGGCTGAACCGTTTACTTTACCAATAAGTCCGACACGGTGGCTATTGCCGCTGACATAGAGTCCGCTGATGGTGTGTCCCTGCCCGTCGAAAGTGCCGGAATAAAAAACATTTCCTATCAGCGTCCATTGCACGAAATCGCCCGTGTTAGCCTCGCCGTTGGCGTCCAACACGTTTTCATTGACCACAATGTCGGCGGTCAGTTTAGCGTTGGCTGAAGCATTGCTATTGTTGACAAGCTCCGCAAAACCATAGAGCTCTGCAGCAGTGCCGATGAGGTAATAGCCGTCGCCATCCTGCGAAGGGGTGGTTGGCGTAATTGTGGTTTGTGCCCACGCCATGGTTGATGTGAGCATCATCACAAGCAGCAGCACTGCTGCCCGTCGCGTTGCGCCCAGCCCCAAGGCCAAGGGCGCGAAAAAGTTTTTCTTAATACTCATTGTTATTGTTTATTTTTGATTATTTATTCGTTGAGTAATGGATATAAAAACACAGCGACCTTCCTTGCATTAATGCAAAGAAAGCCGTATATTTTAACGCGGGTGCCCGCGCCTTTTCAATCGCGCGTGACTTAGAGTGAGTGAGTGAGTGAGTGAGTGAGTGAGTGAGTGAGTGAGTGAGTGAGTGAGTGAGTGAGTGAGTGAGTTAACGAATTATTTGGAATCACCAAACAATTCGCGTTAAACAATGTTATCACTTCAATCCTTCTCATGCCTAAATTCTCAAAAAAACGCTACAAAGTTATACTTTTTTTTTCAATTATTGTTCATTTCCATCGACAAATTGACAAAAAGCGGTCGAATTCCTGACATTTTGCTATCTTTGTACACCAAAATTGTAACCATCAGCCACACACTATTACCATTTTCATAGTTCCTCAGTAGTCCGTATAGGCCGACACTCGCAGCTCTTTCTTACTGCAATATTCTCTGATACAATTGAGTCTGCTTCTTGTCCATATTAGTAATCCTTATCTGTACCTTGATTGGACGTTCGACATCCTCAGGGAAGGCCGAAAGGAGTTTCGTTATTACCTGTTCCACATTTGTAAATCCTGAGTCTTCAATTATTGATACACACTCACCACTGATGAATGCCTCTCCACGAATAAGATTGTACTTCGACATTCTCTCAAAGGATTTGCCTGAATCTTCACGATTGTTGATATCCTCATTACTGAAGAAAATATAGTCTATGACTTTCTCGTTCAGAATCCATGCTGGAGAAAAGTCTATCTTTGTATATACTCTTGCCATTTTGTATGTTGAGTGGTTGAGTGCAAAGTCAACATCTCCAAGCGACGCACCGCAACCATTCTGTGCTATCGTTGCCCATGAATGACGGAAGAAATACAGGCTGGCATGGAAGTCTGGCGAGACTTTCTTACAGATTTGGCTGATGCCTGCATTTACATTGGCATTGAATGAGTCTGATGTGCTTAGACGGTCTTGAAAGTCAAACAGCCAGGGAGATTCTATGTTTTTGGACAAGTACTTCTCGAATGTGGGCTTTATAAATTGTGGCACCCTTATCTCAAAGTATGCATTATCGGAACGGGATTTACTTGTTTTTCTTCTGTTATAGTGGAAAATGCCATTGTGATACTGGCACTTTTCAGCGTAGAACAAATCAATGCTGTTGATGCCACACATACAGAAGCTTATCAGCGCAATATCCTGTCCAAGTTCCTGGAGCGGATGCGTGAATCTACTGAAGTCGGGAACAACGGCGAAGAACCTGCGAAGCAGATTGGGGCTTATTGCTCTCTTGTTTGGTGTATCTTCCTTGGGGATTGTAATCTTAGGCCAAGGGTTTGTGATTAACTGAATACCTCTTTCCTCATCGTTGTATTCCAACATGGCAGCTTTGTGAATCTGTCTGATGTTGATTGGGTATTTGTTTTTAGACCTTGCCGTCTGGGAAAGAGAGTATATCCATCTAGAAAGGAATGAGTATGTCAATTGTGAAAACATGACCTCATTACCACCTGCAAATTTCTCCAAGCTATAAAGTGCCCACTTATAGTCGCGTGAAGTCCTTTCCTGGCCTCTGGCTTTCATCTTCTCTATATGCTTACGAGCGTACATTGAGAACGATATTCCATCCTTACCTTTCTGAATATAGTCCACAATTTCCTTGACCGTCCAGTCTTGTGTGTCAATCCTATTCAGAGTGTTGTAGTATTGATCAATCAATTTAGAGGTTTGTTGAATAACGTAAGGATCAAGAATATCCTTTTTGTTCCGACTCAACCCCTTATCGTTAACCATCCATGAAGTCCTTAGATAAGAGACTTTACGATTGTGGGCAAAACGTATGTATACGACATACATTCCATCTTTTCTCTTTGATTTTACCGTAGCTTTTAATGTTGCCATATTAAATTTATGTTATATGATTACACGCAATAGTACGCATTCATATAATATAATTCAGACTCTAGAAGACATTCTCTATTTAACAACAAATTTGGTATAATGCTACCTATTGACACATAGAGGAGAATAACCAGCAAAGGTACATCTGGTACATATCAGCATTATAATATCGGTTTCAAAAAATGTACTCAGATTTTTGGTAAACAGGCTAAATTTTTGGTAAACAAATTTGATGCAGAACTTCCTATTGGCACACAGAAGAGCATTTTACAATTTTTCAACTACCTATATATCAGTGGTTTACATATTTAAAAAGTGTTGACCAGAAAAACACGTTTTCTCAAGAGAAACAAAAAAATGCAAGTGCTTGATAATAAAGCACTTGCATTTTAAGTGTCTCAAAAATATGAAAATTATTCACATTCCAGAGCGCCCTGGGCGGCGGCGAGTCGTGCTATAGGTACACGGAATGGAGAGCAAGAAGCGTAATCCATACCGACCTTTGCACAGAACTTAACAGATGAAGGTTCACCACCATGCTCACCACAAATACCTGTGCGGAGTCCCGGACGAGTCTTGCGACCATTATCCACCGCCATCTTGATGAGCTGACCAACACCCTCTTGGTCAAGAACCTGGAATGGGTCAACCTTCAGAATCTTCTTCTCCATATATGCAGGGAGGAATGAAGCGATATCATCACGAGAATAACCGAAGGTCATCTGTGTGAGGTCGTTAGTACCGAATGAGAAGTACTCTGCCTCCTCGGCAATTAGTCCTGCTGTGAGGGCTGCACGAGGAATCTCAATCATTGTACCGATCTCGAAGTCGAGGGAAACGCCTTCTTCAGCAAATACAGCTTCTGCATTAGCCTTGATGATAGCCTTCTGCTGTTTCAGCTCGTTAACAGTACCGATGAGCGGAACCATAATCTCAGGATGTGGGTCGTAGCCTTCCTTCTTCAACTGACAAGCAGCACCGAGGATAGCACGTGTCTGCATCGCTGTAATCTCAGGGAATGTGATGCCGAGACGACAGCCACGATGTCCGAGCATTGGATTGTTCTCTGCTAGAGAGTTTACACGCTTGCGAATTTCCTCTACGCTTACACCCATCTCCTTTGCCATTGTCTCCTGACCTGCACCATCATGTGGCACGAACTCATGGAGAGGTGGATCAAGCAGACGGATATTAACGTGAAGACCGTCCATTGCCTTGAGGATTCCGTAGAAGTCTGCCTTCTGATAAGGCAAGAGCTTGGCAAGAGCCTTCTCACGACCTTCAACAGAATCAGCAAGAATCATCTCACGCATAGCCACAATCTTCTGGTCATCGAAGAACATGTGCTCGGTACGAGTAAGACCGATACCCTTTGCACCAAATGCACGTGCCACCTGAGCATCGTGTGGGGTGTCGGCATTAGTACGAACCTCCATCTTTGTATATTTGTCGCAGAGATCCATAAGTTCCTTGAAGTCGCCTGAAAGCTCCGCAGCCTTTGTCTCGATCTGTCCGGCATAAACCTGACCTGTAGTACCATTGAGCGAGATATAATCGCCCTCCTTATATACTACGCCGTCGATTTCAACGGTCTTTGCCTTATAATCCACATTGATAGCACCTGCACCTGATACGCAGCACTTACCCATACCACGAGCCACAACAGCTGCGTGAGAGGTCATACCACCACGAGCGGTGAGGATACCCTCTGCGGAAGCCATACCTGCAAGGTCCTCTGGAGAAGTCTCGATACGTACCATGATAACCTGATGTCCGTCGTCGTGCCATTTCTCGGCATCATCTGCATGGAACACAATCTGACCACAGGCAGCACCTGGAGAAGCAGGAAGTCCCTGTGTAATTACCTTTGCCTTAGAGAGAGCGAGTTTGTCGAATACAGGGTGAAGGAGCTCATCAAGTTTCTGAGGCTCACAACGCAATATTGCGGTCTTCTCATCAATAAGACCTTCGTGCATGAGATCCATAGCAATCTTCACCATAGCGGTACCTGTACGCTTACCATTACGTGTCTGAAGGAACCAGAGCTTCCCCTCCTGAACGGTGAACTCCATATCCTGCATATCGTGATAGTGGTGCTCAAGAGCATCCTGAATTTGGTCGAGTTGCTTGTAGATTTCTGGCATAGCCTCCTCCATTGAAGGATACTTTGCAACACGCTCAGCCTCAGAGATTCCAGCACGCTCAGCCCAACGCTGAGAGCCAATCTTTGTAATCTGCTGTGGTGTGCGGATACCAGCCACAACATCCTCACCCTGTGCGTTTACGAGATATTCACCATTGAAGAGATTCTCACCATTTCCTGCATCACGAGAGAAGCAAACACCAGTAGCAGATGTATCGCCCATGTTACCGAATACCATAGCCATTACTGATACGGCAGTACCCCACTCGTCAGGAATACCTTCCATCTTACGATAGAGGATAGCACGCTCGTTCATCCAAGAACGGAATACGGCACATATAGCACCCCAGAGCTGCGTGATTGGATCGTCAGGGAAGTCAGAGCCAGTCTGCTCCTTGATAGCAGCCTTGAAGAGCTTGACGAGTTTCTTTAGCGACTCAACAGAGAGATCCTTGTCCAGCTCCACTCCCTGCTCCTTCTTAACTTCCTCAATAATCTTCTCGAAAGGATCAATATCTTCTTTATTCTCAGGTTTCATGCCGAGAACAACGTCGCCATACATCTGTACGAAGCGGCGATATGAGTCATAAACGAAGTGTGGATTGTTTGTCTTCTTAGCCATACCATCGGCAACCTCATCATTAAGGCCGAGATTGAGGATAGTGTCCATCATACCAGGCATAGAAGCACGTGCACCAGAGCGAACAGAAACAAGAAGAGGATTGCAGGCATCACCGAACTTGCAATTCATAAGGTTCTCAATGTGCTTAACGGCAGCATTCACATCGTCATTGAGAAGCTCGACGATCTTGTCCTGCCCTACCTTATAATACTCATTGCATGTGTCAGTAGTGATAGTGAAACCTGGTGGAACAGGCACACCGATAAGGTTCATTTCTGCAAGGTTAGCACCCTTACCACCAAGTGCCTCACGCATTTGCGCATTACCTTCTGCCTTTCCGTTGCCGAAGGTGTAAACTCTTTTTTGTGTCATTTCTTTTAATGTAGTGTTTATAGTTTTAGGTTATTACTAATAATTGTCTGTTTTTCCTTCATTCGTCTTGAACCGAATTATTTCCGGTCAATAAGTCATTAGGGATTGCAAATGTATGAAAATAAAAATTTATATGCAAATTTTTATTGTGTTTTTTCACTCATTTTGTCGCTTTAATCACTTTTAATATTTTTTTTGCTCTTTATCAGAAAAAAATTAGTACCTTTGCACCAAATACGAATTTTTCAAAATGACAAGAAAGAAGAAACCATTACCTATACTTGAAAATATAACAATTCAGGACATCGCCGCTGAAGGAAAATGCGTTGTACGCATTAACGACCTCGTGGTTTTTGTTCCTTTCTGCGTTCCCGGTGATGTGGTGGATTTGCAGATAAAGCGTAAGAAACACTCATACGCAGAGGCAGAGGTTATAAAGTTCCATAAGTTGAGTGATGTACGTGCCGTTCCGTTCTGCGAACATTTCGGTATATGTGGTGGATGTAAGTGGCAGAACCTGCCTTACGAAGCTCAGATTAAGGCTAAGCAGAAGCAGGTTAGCGACCAGCTACACAGAATTGGCAAGATTGAGTTGCCTGAATTCCGCCCTATTCTCGGTAGCGTGAAGACTCAGGAGTATCGTAACAAGCTCGACTACGGTTGCAGCAATAAGCAATGGCTCACTCAGGAGCAGATGAAGGCTCAAATACCTTTCAGTCCCGCTATCGGTTTCCACATTACAGGTGCATTCGACAAGATTCTACCTGTGGAGAAATGTTGGCTCATGGACGACCTGCACAACGACATTCGCAACTCTATACGCGACTACGCCCTTGAGAATGGAATTTCTTTCTTCGACCTCAGACAGCAGGTGGGATTGCTTCGTGACATCATTATCCGATGCAGCAATAGCGGCGAATGGATGGTTATACTCCAAATGCACTTCGACCGCACTTCCGAGGAGGCTTTGAAGCAGAGCGAGGAGCAGACAATGTCTCTTCTACAGTTTGTGGCAGACAAGTTCCCACAGATCACCTCCCTACTCTGGCTCGACAATCAGAAATGCAATGACACCATTGGCGATCAGGACATACATGTATTCAAGGGTAAGGATCACATGTTCCTGCTTATGGAGGATTTGAAATTCAAGGTCGGTCCTAAATCATTCTACCAAACTAATACAGAACAAGCTTATCATCTTTATTCTGTTGCGCGTGAATTTGCGCAGCTTACAGGCGATGAGGTAGTTTATGACCTTTATACTGGTACAGGAACAATAGCCAACTTCGTAGCTCGCAAGGCTAAGAAAGTGGTAGGTATTGAGTATGTGCCAGAAGCTATAGAGAATGCTAAGGTGAACTCTGAGATAAACGGCATAGGCAACACCGATTTCTATGCAGGAGACATGAAGGATATCCTTACAGATGAATTCATTGCCCAGCATGGTCAGCCAGACATAATCATCACTGACCCTCCTCGCGCAGGTATGCATCAGGATGTAATTGACACAATCCTCAGAGCAAAGCCACAAAGGATTGTATATGTAAGTTGTAACCCTGCCACTCAGGCACGCGACTTGCAGTTGCTCGACGTTGATTATAAGGTTGTAGAGGTACAGCCAGTTGATATGTTCCCACACACTCCACACGTTGAGAACGTTGTGCTGCTTGTAAGAAAAGCGTAAAGTAGAAAAATATAAAGTAAAGAATACAAAAATTAAAAGAAATATGAGTACAACCAATAATGAAACCCACCATCACCATCATCATCACAGTCATGGTGAACATCACCACCACAAGGATGATACCGGTATCTTCAGAAGAAGAATGTCTGACCACGTTAAGCGTATAAGACTTATCAGACGCATTGTATATACTGTCACTATATCTATTGCAGTAATCGTATCACTCGCCGTGATATATGCCTACGTGATTGATAGAGGATAAAGGATATTACCAAATACAAATTACGAATTACCTATTTACATAAATGCAAATCTAGTAATTCGTAATTTGTAATTATTTTATATATTTACCTTGAACAACACCTTCTTAGGTTCTTTTTCCGAGTGACATACATACTCGAACCTAAATCCTGCCTCAATGAAATTCTTCAGTCCTGTTGACTCCCTCACCGACTGTGTCAGCATATCCGTTATCTTATCCCTATTTTCCTCAATAATCTCAGAGTCATCAAGCATATCACAAAACGAGAGATAATAGATATACACATTCCTTTTCTTATCAAAAACAACACTATCCGTCCTGCTATAATTTATAACCGGAGTAGGACAGTATCGCTCTGTATATTCCTTTGCCTGTCGTGCCGCCTTATCCTCTAATGATTCCTGACAGGAAGAAAGGAAGATTGGGAAAAAAAAGCCCCCAAGAAGCCATTTACAATTTACCATTTACAATGTACAATTTAAGTAACTAAGTAATTAGTAATTCGTAATTAACAACTCCTTAGTCAATAAGCGTTGATGACCTCACACGGCTCAATGTCTCTGGAGTCATCTGCAAGAATGACGCAATATACACCAGAGGAGCGCGAAGCACCACCTGTGGAGCAGACTTACAGATACGACGGTATCTGTTCTGGGCACTCTCGAAACGAACCATATCAGAGTGCTTCTGGCTCTTGATGAGACTCTCCTCAAGAATCTTACGATATAGAATCTGGATATTCTGATTATGAAGCGCAACTTCCTCAAGTCTCTTTCTCGGAATGGCATACACATACGTTGGCTCAAGTGCCTCGCACATAAGCTTTGTAGGTGTCTCTGTGAAAAGACTCTCAATGCAGAAGAACATATCGCCATCAACTGCGAGGTTCTCCGTTACCTCCTTATCATTCTTATAGTAATACTGGCGCACGAGACCTTTGTGGAGATAGAAGAAGTTAAGACACACTTCGTCCTCCGCCAGAATCATCTCGCCCTTGGAGAATTTCAGCGGAACAAGGATGCTCTCGAGGGCATCAAGTTCCTCGTGAGTCATCGTACTATATCGTCGTGCCAGCTCTCGAGCTATGTCACGAATAGGGATGTTAAGGTCTTTCATTAGATTTGTGGTTGAGGATCTTATTTTGTTAACATTTATTTATTAGTCAAGTTTCAATACTGCAAGGAATGCCTTCTGAGGTACTTCCACGTTGCCTATCTGCTTCATACGCTTCTTTCCCTTCTTCTGTTTCTCAAGCAACTTACGCTTACGGCTGACGTCACCTCCGTAACATTTCGCAGTAACGTCCTTACGAACGCACTTGATAGTTTCACGGGCAACAATCTTTCCACCGATTGCAGCCTGAATAGCAATATCAAACTGCTGACGCGGAATCAGCTCCTTCAGCTTTTCACACATACGACGACCGAACGTAACGGCATTGTCGTAGTGAGTAAGCGTAGAGAGCGCATCCACAGGCTCACCATTGAGCAGAATGTCAAGCTTAGCCAGACGGGAGAGTCGGAAACAATCCACGTGATAGTCGAACGAAGCATAACCCTTCGAAATGGATTTCAGCTTGTCGTAGAAGTCGATGACAATCTCACCGAGAGGAATCATGAAATGCAGTTCTACACGATTGCCACTAACGTATTCCTGATTAACGAGTTCGCCTCGCTTGTCGAGACAGAGCTTCATTATCGGACCTATGTAGTTGGCATCTGTAATGATGGTAGCCTTGATGTAAGGCTCCTCAATATGGTCGATAAACGTCGGATCTGGCAATCCAGATGGGTTGTGGACTTCCTTCGCCCCACCCTGTTTGTCATACACCATGTATGATACATTAGGCACGGTGGTGATTACGTCCATATCAAACTCACGGTCAAGACGTTCCTGAACAATTTCCATATGGAGCAAGCCGAGGAATCCGCAACGGAATCCGAAGCCGAGTGCAACCGAAGACTCAGGCATGAACGTGAGCGACGCATCATTGAGCTGAAGTTTCTCAAGCGATGCACGAAGGTTCTCATAGTCGGCAGGATCAATAGGATAGACACCGGCAAACACCATCGGCTTCACTTCCTGGAAGCCCGCAATAGCCTTGTCGCAAGGAGCATCCACATGAGTGATAGTATCACCCACCTTCACTTCCTTTGCATCCTTTATGCCAGAAATGATGTACCCCACCTCACCGGTAGTCATCTCATTACGAGGCATCATATCCATTTTCAGCACACCGATTTCATCAGCGTCATATTCCATTCCGGTGTTGAAGAACTTCACCTTGTCACCTTTCTTAATAGAACCATTCAGAATCTTATAGTAAGCAATGATTCCACGGAAGGAATTGAAAACAGAGTCGAAGATAAGCGCCTGAAGAGGTGCTTCCGGATCGCCAACAGGATGAGGGATGCGGTCAACGACGGCATCAAGTATCTCCTGTACGCCCTCACCAGTCCTACCGCTGGCACGGAGAATATCAGAACGGTCACAACCGATGAGCTCGATGATTTCATCCTCAACCTCATCAGGCATTGCAGCCGGCATGTCAATCTTATTTATTACAGGTATAATCTCCAGATCGTGGTCTATTGCCATATAGAGATTGGAGATTGTCTGTGCTTGTACACCTTGCGTAGCGTCAACCACGAGCAAAGCGCCCTCACAAGCGGCAATGCTTCGGCTGACCTCGTATGAGAAGTCCACGTGTCCCGGAGTGTCGATTAGGTTCAGAATATACTTCTGACCGTCACGCTCATACTCCATCTGTATGGCGTGACTCTTAATCGTTATACCTCTCTCCTTCTCGAGATCCATATCGTCAAGCATCTGCCCCTCTGTAATCTGGATGGTATTTGTATATTCCAGAAGACGATCGGCTATGGTACTTTTTCCGTGGTCGATGTGAGCTATGATGCAAAAATTACGTATATTGTTCATTCTTGAGTGGACAAAGTTTTTTCAAAATGGGCATAAAAATACCCACATAATGCGATACAAAGTTAATATTATTTCCGAACATTTTCGAAGATAATACGTTTTTTTAAGATTTTTTTACGAAAAGAAAAGATTCCTACTGCAACCACAACGCTGAAGAAGCATCGCTTGGCATACGCCAGTCGCCACGTGGAGACAGGCTCACGCTACCCACCTTAGGACCGTCGGGCAAGCAAGAACGCTTGAATTGCTGATTGAAGAAACGACGCAGGAAAGTCTTGAGCCACTTCTCTATCGTTGCATCATCAAACACGTATTCACCGCCCGGTGCGAAAGCCTTGCGGGCAAGCATGAATATCTTATCTGGTCGGAATCCGAGACGAAGCACATAATAAAGGAAGAAGTCGTGAAGAATGTATGGACCTACGAGGTCTTCCGTCTTCTGCTTGATGTTTCCGTTCTCATCCGCAGGGATAAGCTCTGGAGAAATCGGAGTGTCAATGATGTCCACAAGCACCACACGACAAGCCTCTTCCACCTCATTATCAGCAACATAATGCACAAGATACTTGATGAGTGTCTTAGGAATTGACACATTCACACCATACATTGACATATGATCACCATTGTATGTTGCCCAACCGAGAGCCAGCTCTGAAAGGTCGCCCGTACCAATCACCATACCATTGAGCTTGTTGCTGAGATCCATGAGAATCTGAGTACGCTCACGCGCCTGACCGTTCTCGTAAGTCACATCATGCACGTTTATATCGTGCTCTATGTCCTTGAAATGCTGTATGCAAGCGTCCTTGATGCTTATTTCCTTTATGGTAATGCCCAGATGCTGCATAAGCGAAATGGCATTGTTATATGTGCGGTCAGTTGTTCCGAAGCCCGGCATTGTGACTCCCACGATTCCCTTACGAGAATACTTCAGCTTGTCAAACGTCTTTACACAAACGAGCAGTGCAAGCGTAGAGTCAAGTCCACCGCTTATGCCAACAACCACAGTCTTGCAGTTGGTGTGAACGAGTCGCTTGGCGAGTCCTGCCACCTGAATATTGAAAATCTCCTCACAGGAAGCCTTCATGTCGTTCGTTGTAGGGATGAACGGTGTTGGGTTAACCTCACGCTCAAGAACGAAGTCGTGTGGCTCTACCGAATGACAATCAACAAAGCGCACCTGTGGCAGCGTGTGACTCAAAGAAGTAGGACGCTGGGCATTGATGAAGGTTGTATTGTTACGACGCTCTGCACGCATCTTCTCGTAGTCAATCTGAGAGATTACAAGCTGTGGCTCGAATGAGAAACGCTCACTCTCAGCAATACACTTGCCATTCTCATAGATGAGCGCATTACCGCCATAAACCACATCCTGAGTTGATTCCCCGAAACCGCTACTGCTATAAATGTAGCCGCTCATGGTTCGGGCGCTCTGCTGAGAGAGCAACGAGCAAAGGTAGTTGTGCTTGCCGATCAGTTCATCGGATGCAGAGAGATTACAGATAACATCCGCACCTGAGAGCGCAAGGCGTGTGCTTGGTGGCTCTGGAGCCCACACATCCTCACAAAGTTCAACTCCGAAGGTTGCACCTGTATAAGTGCGGAAAATCGTTGGCTGCGAACTTATATGAATAGTGCTTCCGGCAAAGCGCACATCCGTAGGATTCAGATCCTGGGAAGAAGCAAACCAACGCTTCTCGTAGAACTCAGAATAGTTTGGCAAGTAGGTCTTAGGAATGAGTCCGAGGAGATTACCTTTCTGAATAACGGCTGCACAGTTGAGCAGTATGTTGCCAGCCATAACAGGCAATCCCACAATGGCGATGATGTCAAGCTGACGTGTGAAGTCGAGCAACATCATAACTGCCTGTTCAGCAGCATCAATGAGAATTTGCTGACGGAAGAGATCCTGACAAGTATAACCCGTGAGTGAAAGCTCAGGGAACACTATAATCTCAACGCCCTTACCTTCCGCCTGTGCTATCATCAGTTCTGCCTGCTGAAGGTTATAGTTCACGTCACCCACCTTAACACTTGGAATGGCGGATGCCACTTTTATGTATCCGAAGTTATTCATAAGGAAAACAGCCCCTCACCCGCCCTTCGGGCATCCTCTCCCCAAGGGGCGAGGTAAAAGTTACCTTTTATCGCTATGGAGCTCAGTTATTTATATTTAATTGTTAATTAAATTTGAGGTTTCAATACTAACTTCCCCCTCGTCCCCTGGGGAGAGGGTGCCCGCAGGGCGGGTGAGGGGCCGTCACTTACCCTAAATCGTCACCTGCGTAGCCCCATACCCATATTCTTGAAATGAGGCATCCTGATAGCGCAGGTTCTTGTATCTGTAAGTCAGTTCGTGAATAAGGGCACGACGGAGAACACCCTCGCCCTTGCCGTGGATGAAGACGATCTTCTTTCCACGCTCCTTCTTGTTCGCTTCGATAGTCTTCTTGAAAGTATCCAACTGATACTGAAGAATATCTGCACTCGACATACCCTGAGTGGTTTCGAGAAGGGCGTCGGCATGAAGGTCTATCACCAATGGTGCATCCTTATCATCCTGTTTTTTCCCAAACGGATTGCCCTTCTTCTGCCCAGGCTTCTCATATCGGCGCACGTAGTTGTCAATGCGCTCGGTGTTAAGTTCTCCCTCGGCAGACACCTGAGAAGGTTTTGCATCTGCATACATCTCCTGCTTTAATGTCTTGGCATCAACAACCAAAGGACGTGCAGCCTTGTCATTCTCTATGATTGTGTATAGAAGTGCATTCTGCTCGAAATAATCGTTTGGTTGGAAGGTATGGAGTTTGTAGAACTTCACTCCGTCAATCCTCAGTTGTACATCAATAGTTGGCTTAATAACAAAAGCCTTCTCTTTTTTGAAAGCTATCATCTGAATGCCGAGATGCTGTATTTCCTCAAGGTCCTCACGCCCGATTTCCTCTATGAAGAGTTTGGTGTTTGGCTCCACCTCCCCCTCTTTTCTCAGGCTCCACGCCTGTCCTTCTGCCTGAAGGATGGTGTAGCGGAAGTAATAGTTGCAGTCGTTCACAAGATACACCTCAAAGCGTGTGTTCGTTATCATCGAAGCATCAACAGGCACGAAAGCGAGATACGCACTAAGACGATCTCCGCCCTTCCTTTCCTCAACAGGAGCACGGAAAGTGATGTTGCCAAGCGAAGGATCATCATCAACGATAGAAGCAGAGATATCCTCGTCATCATCAACCTCATTCATTATCGAGCGCACGGAACGGCCAGACTCATGTTTCTTTGCCTCCTCTCCGTTCTTGCTCTGGAAAGAAGATGCCTTGAACATATTATAGTCGTCACCACCCTCTGCAATGACAACTACCTCAGACGCCAATGTAGGAATCTGGAATCCGTCTTCATCTTCCACAAGCACGATATTGCCCTTCTGGAAGCCTGCTATCTTACCACCTCCCGTAGAAGAGAGGAACCTTACTTTATCTCCAATTTTCATTTTGCCTATTCTATTTACGATGCAAAAATACTAAAAAAAAAAAGAGAAAAGCGAAGAAAAGCGCGAAAATAGTGTATGTGTTATGAAAGTTTAGTGATGAACAAAACTACGAGGACGCAAATTTGCGCTGTCGTAAAGATCATTAATCAGCCTTAGCAGCAAGGTGAAAAGTACGAGGGCTGGAATTTCAGCTATCGTAAATACACAAATCTGCATCAACACCAACTACATCTTCCTGAGACAGTTAAACAACGATTCACAGCAATATTCGTGACCTAATGTGTTGCAGTGTTGCAGTTGTTGCAGTTAAAAACTGACTATAGGTATAAGCGCTTAGACCGCACTAATCTCACAGATTTTTGCTACCTTTGCACCCATGAAACCAAGAGACATATTCAAAGGCGTGAATTCTATTAACCCACATTGCAAGGGGAATTCCCCTTGCAATGTGGGTTAAGCAGAACCGTTGTAATACCGTTGCAAAGCCGTTATAAGTCCGTTCCCAGAATCGGAGCTAACAGGGAATCAGTTTGGCATCAGAAGGGAGCTGTCGCCATAGGACAGGAAACGAAAATCGTGCGAGAGGGCATAGTCATAGACCTTGTGCCAGTCCTCTCCGATAAGGGCAGAGACGAGCAAAAGCAATGTGGATTGTGGCTGGTGGAAATTGGTGACCAATGCCTTGACGATATGATAGCTATACCCGGGAGCTATGATTATCTGCGTACTGCTATGGAGCACCGAAACATCATTCCTATCGTACCACGCAAGCAGAGCGTTGAGCGATTCGACCGAAGAGACGGTCTTTGCCTTTTCTGCCACCTCACCCTCGTATGGCTCCCACTGGTTCACATGCAACTGCTCCTCCGTGAGGTCAGCGTTGAGAATGAGCTTCACACCCATGTAATAGAGACTTTCGAGAGTGCGCACGCTCGTAGTTCCCACGGCAATGCAGCGGCCTTCGTGGGCAAGAAGTCGCTCAATGGTATGCTTACTGACCGATACAAACTCCGTGTGCATCTCGTGCCCTTCGATACGTTCCGCCTTGACCGGCTTGAATGTGCCAGCCCCGACATGAAGGGTAAGTTCCTCACGCTCAATGCCGTGAGCGTCAATGTCGGCAAGCACGCGGTCGGTGAAATGCAATCCAGCGGTAGGGGCTGCAACGGAACCCTTGATTTTTGAATATACCGTCTGGTAGGTTGTTTTATCGCTCTCCTCCGTCTTACGGTTGAGGTATGGAGGAATAGGAAGTTCTCCACAGGCATCAATGATTTCAGCGAAGGAAACGGTCTCGTCATCCCACTCAAAATCAATCCAATGCCCGGTATGCACCTCCTGCTTGCGCTCCACGCTGAGATTAACGGTCTTGCCTCCAACCTTTATCTCGCGTACCAAACGACCTTCCTTCCATTTCTTCAGATTACCCACCATACACACCCATGAACACTTTCCGCGTGTCTGGAACATGAGTTCATAGTCGGTTGGCATAGCCGGCTCAAGAAGGAAAACCTCGATAAGCGCACCTGTTGCCTTGTGGAAATAGATACGAGCCTGAATGACGCGGGTATTGTTGAATACCATCATCTCACCCTTAGGAAGGTGGTCGGTGATATTGCAGAAAGTATCATCACTTATCTCTCCCCTGTTATACACAAGGAGCTTACTCTGGTCACGCTCCGCCTTTGGGAACTTCGCAATACGTTCATCAGGCAGAGGATAGTTATAATCGATTATCTGAATGTTTTTGGGGGAAACCATAAACAAATTACAAATTACGAATTACATTTTTACAAATGTGTGGGCTTAAAGAGAACCAAAAGCGTAAATCAAAAATTTTCAATTTTCAACTTTCAATTTTCAATTAAATAATCACCCTAAAGAAACAATAGATCACCGTCAGCATCATTGTGCAGATGCACGCATCGAGGTCATTCTTGTCGTAGCCAGTCCCCGTGTATCGGGATGAAATGAACTTCGTACTTGGCGAAAACTTACGGTAAAGCAGATAGACGAGAACACCTATCGTTGCCCCCCATGCAAGCCCGGTAATGACATCGGTGAACCAATGCACCCCAAGGTAAATGCGTGTCCAGCCATTTGCCAACGACCACAGAAAGAGCATAGGACTCAACGCCTTTCCCCTGACAAGGAGCGTGACGAACATTGCCAGCATCATAGTATTGGCTGCATGAGAGGAATAGAAACTGTATCCGCTTGCACTATACCCTTCCACGATACGCACCAGATGCTTTAGCTCTGGATCATAGCAAGGACGATGACGCATGACGTAGGGCTTTACAATATAATCAGACAAGAGTCCTGATGCAAGAACACCAAGAAGGATGCATCCAAAGATAAGCATTATCTGCCCCATCGTCTTGTTGTTCTTTATGACAAGCACCGCAAGCGACACATAGAACGGGATCCATGTATAACCTGTGGTGAATGCAACCGCAAAGCGGTCGAGGAATAAAGAGTTGCTACCATTAAACAACTCGAGAAAATACAAATCCATAAAGCCTAACCAAGCCTTTTCTCCCCTTTAGGTCGAAGGGTCTTACGACAAATCTCCCAAAGGGAAGGATGTTTTATAGTATTATCCTCCATGATTAGAAATACTAACCACTCCCCCTGGAGGGGGTGAGGGGGGTGGAGCCCTCCCCTTTGGGAGGGACGGGGTAGGCTGTTATTTTATTACCTCCACATCCTTATCCGTAATCCATCCTTCCCTTCCATCGGCAAGGCGAATCCCATACCAGCCCTTCAGGGCATTGTCGGTAATCTCTACACGAGTGCCTTCGTGAAGCACACACACATCAGCAGCCTGATCCGTAGGAGTTTTCTTTGCCGTTACGGTAGGAGAAACGATGATTGCAGCAGATGAACTTGTAGCGAAATCCTTCAACTGAGAAGCAAAGACATTTCCGAAGATAAAGAAAACCACGAGGACAAGACTGAGATAGAATGCCACCTTCCTTACTGCCATCTGCTTAACGAACAGATAGACAAGGAACAGGATCAATGCCACTACGAGGGAAATGAGAGAGAGCGTTGCCCAGGTATCTATGCCCATTGATGTCTTTATGTCCTCAAACCAGACCTTGAAGAAAATCTTCTCGCCCGGCTGGATGTTGTCAATAGTCTTTGAACGCGCAACCTCAAGGTTGTGGTTTATGTCATCATCACCCGGAGCAAGGAGGCGAGCCTTCTCATAATTGATCAAGGCACGGGTGATGTTATCCATACGATAATAGGCATTACCGAGATTATAGTAAAGGTCTGCGCTCTTGCCTTTCTTCAATGCAGCCTCGTAAGTCACGATAGCTTCCTGATACTTACCCTTGGAATACGCATCGTCAGCCTTCTTCTTCAATGACTGCACGGATTCTGACTTGAGCGAATCAACCTGCTGTTCCTGTGCCATTGCAGAAGCATTTCCGCAAAGCATCATCACAAGAACCAGCAATACACTCATAGCCCCACTTGCGGCTTTCTTCTTGTTCTTCATACCTTCCTCAATATTCGTGATTGCAGAAACGGCCTTGTCGTATGTCTTCTGCATATTGCCAGCCGCATCACCCGGAGCGTAACGCTCGAACTCGCACTCATCAAGAGCCTCAAGGAACGTGTCAATATCACCCTGACTTGCATTGCGGGCAGATAGTTTCTCGGCTATGTTCTCACGAGAGAGCTGTGAAACTGGTATTGAGAGTTTATCTGACACATAGCCCCAGAGAGCCCTGAGCACCTCGTCGTAGAAGGCTGAAGACTTGCTTTCTGCCATAAGCTTAGCAGCAAGCTTGAGTCTCTTACCCGCAACCTTATTGGCTTTCTTACCTCTCATAGCATCGATGTTAGCCATTTCCATTGCCTGCTTGCGGAATACGATAAGGAGGATAATGAAGACAACGACAACAAGGGCGTTGAGAATGGTGTAGAGAGTGCTTCCGAAGAAGTAGTCGCTGGTGTCAACCATCTCAGGCGCACCATCGTGGATGAAGTGGATGTCCTTATCCTGAGATTGTGAATAGTCGGCTACATCGCCAACCTTTCCACTACCCTTCTCCACTTCGACCACCATCGGATTGGTGCGAATAGTCTTATATTTATTTGAAGATGTGTCGAAATACGTCAGTTCAATAGGCTGAAGCTGATACTTGCCCTGATTTCTTGGTACGATGAGAACATCGTAGATCATATTGCCTGTAAGTCCGCTTGCCGTTAGCCTTGTCTTATCCGTAACCTTCGCATCATACTTGTCGAAGTTATTTGGAAGCTGCACCTCTGGCTGCTTTATGAGCTTTAGGTTTCCGTTTCCGCCTACAACGATGCGAATCTTAACAGGATCTCCAGCCTTCACCTTATTATGGTCGAGCGATGCACTTATGGTGAACTTACCAACGCCACCGGAGAAGTTGGCAGGCTTCTGTGGCAGAGGTTCAACCTGAATGGTCATGCCCTGCGCAACAATGTCTTTATTTACCTCCACATAACCGCTACCACCATTGAAGAATGCCTCAAACGGATCTACGTAACGGTTTTCCTGCACTACGACGCCCTTGAAGGTGATGCTCGGAATCTGAAGCTTACCCGTCATCTGAGGGTACATTACGTACTGACTCCAGGTAGCGCAACGATAAGGACGACCGTTCAACGTCTCTATATGCATAGACTTCTGCTGTGAAAGCGGAACTTCCAGAGTATGGAAACCTGTAAGGTCAGGCATCTTGCCCTCAAGTCGGGTAAGAGTCGGCTGAGAATAGACCTTGTATGTAAGCAAGATAGGCTCCTGCTCATGAACACGCGTCTTGTTGGCACTAACCTTGATGAAGAGGTCATTACCAGAGATACGAGCGCCTGCCTGTGCCCCCTGCTGCTGCATTCCACCACCCTGCTGACTCTGCGCCTTGCCCGTAACATTGATTCTCACGGAACTTGAATAGGCAGACTTTCCTCCAACGGTTGCATGGGCACCGCTGATGATGAAAGTTCCTTTCTTCACGGCTGCGAGAATATAGGTATAGGTAACAGAGCTTGACTGCGAAGTACGACCATTAATAATCTGGTAGCTCTGCTGAGTGCTGGTGCTTGGTCCAATGAGAACTTCAAAACCATCAGGAATACTACCTGCACGGAATCCCTTTACATCCGTGGTTGACATAGTGTATTGCAAATGGAACTGCTCTCCCACAGCCACTTGCTGCGGAGCACTCACACGTATCTGCTGTGCCATCATTGGAATGATGACAAGTAATGATATTAATATGGTAGTTAGTCTTTTCATGACCCCCAATGTACTACTGTTTACCAATTCTTCTGGATATTTCTGTTCTGTGGCTGAGACTTAGCCTTCTGGAGCTTACGCTGAGTATTCTTCTCTTCCTGCATTGCTGCCTGAAGGAGTTGCTCGGCATTGTCCTTACTCATCTGATCCTTAGGCTGTTGCTTTTGCTTCTGCTCTTGCTTTTCCTGTTTTTTCTCTTCCTTCTGCTGCTTTTTCTGCTGCTGCTTGTTTTCCTGTGGCTGATTCTTCTGAAGACGCTTACAGAGCACGAGGTTGTATCTTGTCTCATCATCATTAGGATTCAGACGAAGCGACTGCTCGTATGCCTTTATAGCCTCTCCGTACATCTGATGACGCTGAAGAATCACACCTGCGTTATGGAAAGACTTTGACTTCCTGAACTTGGAAGTCTCAAGATTTGAAGCCTTGTCAAAGAACGCAAGCGCAAGTGAATCCTTGTTCTGCTGCATATAGGCACAAGCAAGATTATAAAGTGCCTGAGGGTTCCTGTCATTCTTGGTAACAGCCTTACTGTATTCCACCTCAGCCTGCTCAATTCCACCGCTACGGTAAAGTCTGTTACCCATACGGATATGCGATCTGTCAGTCTGAGCAAAGAGGCTCATACTTCCAATGGTCAGGATAAACAATATGCTAAATATTCTATACATTATATTCTTTCAACCTTTTACTTTCCACTTTTGAATATCCTTATCTTCGTGAATAAAGGATTCATAGTCTCATTGATGCAGATCTCAATGATAAGAAGGAGGACGCAGAGAATGCCGAATACCTGGAACTGCTCGTTGTATTCAGAATAAACGACACTCTTCATTGAACCTTGCTGAAGTTTTGAGAGTTCATCGTTTAGGCGCTCCTGAGCCGCAGAGGTGTTGTCAACGTGAATGTATGTTCCCTTACCTGCTGCTGCAACCTCACGACACATCTGCTCATTGAGGCGCGTCATTACGGTATTTCCCGTATTATCAGTAAGATAACCACCGTTACCAATTGGAATAGGAGCTCCATTAGTGTCACCTATACCGAGGATGAATACGTTCATGCCTTTCTTCATTGCCTCCTTTGCAGCCTCAGAAGCACCACCCTCGTGATCCTCACCATCAGTAATCACGATGATGGCCTTACCAATCTTATCTTGCTGAGTGAAACTGCTTGATGCAAGCTTGATTGCCTGTGCAATATCAGTTCCCTGTGTCTGGATAAGCGAAGGATCTATGCTCTGGAGGAACATCTTGGCTGATACATAGTCGGATGTGATCGGCAACTGCACGAAAGCATCTCCCGCAAATACGACAAGTCCGATCTTATCATTAGTAAACTTATCCACAAGGTTCTCAACAAGCATCTTACTCTTGTCAAGACGCGAAGGCTGAACATCCTCAGCCAACATGGAGTTTGAAATATCCATTGCTATGATGCACTCTATGCCGTTACGCTTCTCATTGCTAACCTTTGTTCCCATCTGCGGACGCGCCACCATGAGAATCAACATGACAAGAGCCAGTTGAAGCGCACCAAACTTAAGCCAACGCCTCTTGGTTGAAGCATCAGGCATAAGCTGGGCAATGAGCTGGGCATCACCCAACTTCTTTATCGCCTTTCGGCGCTTGTACTCCGCCAACACCATGAGTCCTACGAACACAGGAATCATCAGCAGGAGATACAAATATACTGGAGAATCAAATCTAAGCATAAACTTTATATCTTTCTGAAAATAGTCAATCTCAAAAGCACCTCCAAAAGCAATATCAGGACGGCTGCAATAGCGAATGGCTGAAAAGCCTCATAGCGCTTTGAGAACTTCTTCACGTTCAGGCGAGTCTTCTCAAGCTGGTCAATATCCTTATAGATCTGCACCAACTCCTTGTTGTTCGTAGCACGATAGAAATTACCGTCACTCATAGAAGAGATGTCCTGAAGCGTCTTTGTATCTATCTCAACAGGCCTGTTGATATACTGAACACCACCCGCAACAGGTACAGGATAAGGTGCGACACCATTTGTACCCACACCAATGGTATATACACGTATTCCCATGCTCTTGGCTATCTGGGCAGCAGTCATAGGCGAAATATCACCCGTAGTGTTTGAACCGTCAGTAAGGAGTATCACCACCTTACTCTTAGCCTTTGAACTCTTCAAGCGTGAAACCGCATTGGCTAGTCCCATACCGATAGCCGTACCATCAGAGATAAGTCCCTGTGCAGCAATATCCGTTCTTGTGCCTTGCAGAAGATTGAGCAAGGAAGCATGATCGACGGTCATAGGACATTGGGTGAAAGACTCACCTGCAAATATCGTAAGACCGATATTGTCATTAGGACGGTCAGAGATAAACTCACTTGCCACAGCCTTAGCAGCCTCAATACGGTTCGGCTTCAGATCCTCAGCCAGCATACTGGTTGATACGTCCATAGCAAGCATGATGTCAATACCCTCAACAGTCTTCTCATCCCACGCATTATGGGTTTGAGGACGAGCCAAGGCAATAACGACAAGCGTGAAAGCAATACACCTGAGCACCATAGGCAAGCCCATCATCCTTACCCTCCAACTAACAGGAGCGTTACGATAGACATTAGTGTCGCTCAGGCAGATAGAAACCTCCGCCTTTCTCTTACCTGCATTGCGGAAAAGGAAGTACCATATTATATAAGGTACGAGCAATAGCAGTAATACGAAGTATAATGGTGATTCAAATTCCATAAAGACAGCCCCTCACCCGCCCTATGGGCACCCTCTCCCCAAAGGGCGAGGGATTAGTTACCTTTGTACGGTATTGGGGTATTAATTTATAATTCTCAATTTTCAATTCCATTATTTGCCCCATAGTTAGAAATACTAACTTTTTCCTCGCCCCTTGGGGAGAGGATGCCAGAAAGGCAGGTGAGGGGCTGTTGCCATTCTACACTACCAGCATTATCAACTGCCAGAACACATAGACGAGAAGAGCTACGTTTGCAAGAATAACGGCAACCAGAGTCCACTTCAGTATCTTGCGGTTGCGGATTGTCTGCTTATCCTGCTCAGTAACGGTTGGCTCAATACGCTCCTCGGTAGGAGCATTCTCCTGCTTTGTGGTATTGATGAAGTCAATGGCAGAAATGAGGTTATGATCATTCTCATTAACCCCGACAGAATATTTCGCAAACTTCACGAGGTCGGCAGTCTCAAAGAGCATAGTAAGCTCATTGATCTTTGTCTGATCCTCTTCCTGACGAAGGCGAGAGATAATCTCTGCACTTGTCATCTCCATTGCGTTGAATCCGAAACGCTCCATCATATAGCGACGCAGAGTGTCTGTCAGATGAGTATAGTATGCCTTTGCATCATCAACCGTCAAGGTTGTGCTCTTCGTCTTTATCTCCTCAATAGAGTTGAGAGCCTTCTGGTGAGCTGGTACTCGCTTGATAATCCTTACCTTAAAGACGATCGGCTTCTCGCTCTTCAGACGCATGAACATCAGGAGGGCAACGATGAAGAGAATGAACTCAACAGCACTCAGCCAAAGGAGGCGGCTCCACTCTTCCCAGACGAAAGGATTGTCCTGAACATCCTTAGGACCAAAGAACTGGTTTGGATGCAAGGTATCTACCTTCACGGTAAGAACCTTCAATGCCAGCGACTTAGATTCAAACTCCTTGCCGTCAACCTTTACCTTCACAGCCGGAATATAATACAAGGTATCATCGAATGAAGTGAGGGTATAGTGAGCAGAAACACGAACGTATCCGTCATCAAGCTTCTGGGTATCGGAAGGCAATGTCTCCACGACCTCGATGCCCGGAATAATATACTGTAAAGGCTCGAACTGAGGAAACTGCACTTTCTGACCTTCCTTCACGGTCACACCGAGGTGGAAACCAGTCTGCTGTCCCACGAAAATAGCGGTAGAGTCAATCTTTGCCTCTACGCTAACATTCTGTGCCGACATCGGAAGAACAACGAGCATCAATGCCCAGAGCAATATGTAAATTTTCTTTGTCAAACCTATATCTATTTTTTAGTGAAAAAATGAAAAAATCATAAAATGAAAAATACATCTTACCATTCTGCATTTTTAATTTTTCACTTTTCATTTTTCATTTACCATTTAACATCCTCTCATAGCAAACATCTGCCTGAGCGACTTTACATAGTCACCATCGGTAGCAACGCTGACGAAATCCACGCTCGACTTTGCGAATGTCTGCTTCAAAGCAGCAGAACGCTCCTGCCAGAATTTTGCGTGAGCCGTGCGAAGTGCCTTGCTCGATGTATCGATATACATCTCATGACCAGTCTCGGCATCCCTTACACGGAGCAAGCCGACATCAGGAAGTGTCTTCATTATCGGGTCATAGACCTGAATAGCCATAAGGTCGTGCTTTGAACGGCACACCTGCAACGGCTTCATAAAAGGCTTACGGTCATAGAAGTCACTCATAACGAAAGCCGTACACTTCCTTTTCATCACCTGTCCGAGGAACTCGAAGGCCTGCGACACATCGGTCTTCTTTGACTCTGGCTGGAAATCAAGCACCTCACGTATGATGTAAAGGACATGCTTCCTGCCTTTCTTTGGCGGAATGTATTTCTCTATTCGGTCAGAAAAGAAGATGACACCTATCTTATCATTATTCTGAATTGCCGAGAATGCAAGCGTTGCGGCCATCTCAGTAACCATCTCTCGCTTCATCTGATTGCGCGTACCGAAATCAAGCGAACCAGAAACATCGATCATCAGCATAACGGTAAGCTCACGCTCTTCCTCGAACACCTTCACGAACGGACGATGAAATCTCGCCGTCACGTTCCAGTCGATATCACGCACATCATCACCGAACTGATATTCCCTCACCTCAGAGAACGCCATACCGCGTCCCTTGAAAGCCGAGTGATATTGTCCGGCGAAGATATTGCTCGAAAGACCGCGGGTCTTTATCTCAATCTTCCTGACCTTTTTTAGTATTTCAGAAGTCTCCATAAAAAGACAGCCCCTCACCCGCCCTATGGGCACCCTCTCCCCAAGGGGCGAGGGAAAAAGTTACCTTTTTACGCTATGGGGTATGTATTTTTAATTGCGTTATTAATTCAATTTTCTTGAGGTTTCATTACTAACATCCCCCTCGCCCCTTGGGGAGAGGGTGCCCGAAGGGCGAGTGAGGGGCCGTAGCTTAGGTTTCTTAAGGCACCTCAACCTTATTGATTATCTGGCTAACGATTTCCTCAGAGGTGATATTGTTAGCCTCTGCCTCGTAAGAAAGGCCGATACGATGACGAAGAACATCATGAGCAACGGCTCTTACATCTTCAGGAACGACATAGCCTCTTCTCTTAATGAAGGCGTATGCACGAGCAGCCTTACAAAGACTGATACTTGCACGAGGACTACCACCGAAAGTAATCATTGACTTGAGTTCCTTCAAGCCATAGTTCTCAGGGAAACGTGTAGCGAACACGATATCTGCAATATACTGCTCGATCTTCTCATCGATATAAACCTGACGAACAACCTCACGAGCCTTGATGATCTCCTCTGCAGAGCTTACAGGAACAACAGTTGGCATGCTACCTGCAAGGTTCTCACGCATGATGCGCTTCTCCTCCTCAAGTGTTGGGTAGCTGATAACGACCTTCAGCATGAAACGGTCCATCTGCGCCTCAGGCAATGGATATGTACCTTCCTGCTCAACAGGGTTCTGTGTTGCCATTACGAGGAAAGGTTTTGGAAGTGCGAATGTAGATTCACCAATTGTCACCTGATGCTCCTGCATAGCCTCAAGCAAAGCACTCTGTACCTTAGCCGGAGCACGGTTGATCTCATCGGCAAGCACGAAGTTAGCAAACACAGGACCTTTCTTCACCTGGAAGTTCTCATCCTTCTGTGAGTAGATCATAGTACCTACGACATCAGCTGGGAGAAGGTCTGGAGTAAACTGAATACGACTGAACTTCGAGTCGATAAGCTTTGAAAGTGTGTTGATAGCGAGAGTCTTTGCAAGACCCGGAACGCCTTCAAGCAATATGTGGCCATCGGAAAGAAGTCCGATGAGAAGTGATTCAACAAGATGTTTCTGACCGACAATGACACGATCCATGCCGGTTGTCAGATTAGTAACAAAGTTACTCTGCTGCTCTATGAGAGCATTTAATTCTCTTATGTCTATAGCTTCTGCCATAATTTTTTAATATGTTTTATTTACCTATTTTCCAAAAATCGAATGCAAAAGTACAAAAAAATACCCACTAATCAGCATCCAATCATCTAAAAAGTATTAATTTAAGCATTAATTAACGAGATATTTTAAAAAATTTGAAAAACGACGTGCTTAGACAGATACGAAAAAGCACAATTCCACAAGTCTGAAAGTAGTTTCTGGTGATTGTATTCAAGGATTTGTATAGGATTATGAAAGAAGTATCATTTTAATATAAAAAACGCATTAACAATAGTTTACAAATCGTCAAGAGAAGCCTGACGTTTTCGATATTTCAACGCCAAACTTTTTTGATACATACACAGGCTATTTAGCGTACAAAGTAGTTCACTTGTTCCTCCTAAGATAATCCATCGATAATCCATCGATAATCCATCGATAGTCCATCGAAACGATGGAGAAACGATGGATAAGCGATGGAGAAGCAATGGAGAAGCAATGGAGGATAAGCGGAATAAAAGTGTTTTCTTCTCAACATGAAAAGTGCCTTTTACATGACGAGAGATAAAAAAAGGGATTTCCTCGCAAAGCGAAGGGGGATTTTCTTGGTGGAATCGTTTTTTTTGTATATCTTTGCACTCAGAAAGAATAAACAAATAGAAGAGGATGATAGAATACGATTTATCAAAGATAACAACTGTAATATTTGATGTCGATGGGGTTCTAAGCGCAAACACGATTCCAATGGATCTTAACGGCAATCCAGTTCGCACAATGAATGTGAAAGATGGCTATGCCATACAACTTGCAGCAAAGCAAGGCATACGCCTTGCCATAATCACAGGCGGCAAATGTGACAGCATTCAATATCGTTACAGCAAACTGGGTGTGAACGACATCTACATGGGTTGCGCCGTGAAGATTGAGACTTATCGTGAATATTGTCGTCAGCATAACCTCAAGGACGAGGAAGTGATGTTTCTCGGGGATGACATTCCCGACTACGAGATTATGAAGGTGGTTGGTTGCCCTTGCAGCCCTTCCGATGCCTGTCAGGACATTAAGGATATTTCCACATACGTATCTCCTTCCCCTGGAGGCAACGGCTTTGCCCGTGATGTGCTTGAGCAACTGCTCCGTAGCAAAGGGCTCTGGCTAAGCTCGGCAAAAGCGTTTGGGTGGTAAAAAGCCCCCCAGCCACAGCCCCTCACCTGCCCTATGGGCATCCTCTCCCCAAGGGGCGAGGAGGAAGTTAGTATTTCAAATCAAAGGGGCCAATTTGAGAATTGAAAACAACAAACAAAAAAAACAGCGAATAAAGGTAACTCATCCCTCGCCCCTTGGGGAGAGGGTGCCCGCAGGGCGGGTGAGGGGCCGTTCTTTCTCTATGAAATTAATCTTAGCCAGCAATTCCCCACGCCGTCGTGAACTTCTCGGCGGTCTTGACATACCATACGAAGTCCATGTCATAAAAGGCATAGACGAAAGCTATCCTGATACTCTTCCGGCAAAGGAAGTAGCTCAATACATAGCTGGAAAGAAAGCCGTTCCTTACAAGGAATGGTTCACGAACAAAGAGGCTGTTCCTGAAGGCATTACGATGACCGATGATACGATAGTAGTAACTGCCGATACCGTTGTCGTTGTGGATGATATGATTCTCGGAAAGCCAAAGGATCGTGAGGATGCCCATCGTATGCTCCGCCTCGTCAGCGGTCGCACGCATCAAGTCTATACTGGCGTGTGTCTGCTCAGCTATGACCAGGAGAAACACCTCTCTGTTTGTACTAACGTGACTTTCCGCGAGCTTACCGATGAGGAGATATACTATTATATAGACAACTACAAGCCATTCGACAAGGCTGGTGCCTATGGCATTCAGGAATGGATTGGCTATATTGGCGTTACTCGTCTGGAGGGCAGTTATTTCAACGTAATGGGATTGCCTGTGCAAAGAATTAATGATGAGCTAAAACGGCCTCTCCCCCCGCCCTCCCCCGTAGGGAGGGAGCCGGAAGGCAAATAAGTTGGCACGGGTTTTGTTAGATACCGTTGAACGCAAAGACGCAGAGTTTTTATGTGTCCCATGTTCTTGAATTATAATAATGTAATTACTTATAGACAATTCCTCCACAACCGAATCGGCTCCCTCTCTACGGGAGAGGGCGGGGGGAGAGGCCTTTTTTATGAAACATCAATATACAGATCAACTCATAAACCTTCTAAAGAAGACCCGACACTATGCAGCACAGCTGCATAGCAAGAGCGTGCGTCCTGAGCATATCCTCCTTACTATGATTAAGGATCGCTATGACTTCCCTAATCAGGCTATGGAGCATCTCAACGTGGACAAGGATGTCGTCACACAAAGACTCCTTGAATCCATACAGGAAATCTTCAACCGTCAGGAGCAGAACAACGAGCCTGTAAATGCCGAGACGAAGGAGATTTCGGAGGACGACATTCTCTTCAACGATCAGACTAACAGCATCTTACGCCTTGCCGACCTTGAGGCTCGCATGAGTCACGACCACGATGTTGATGTAAAGCATCTGCTCCTTGCTATGCTTCATGACGGCATGAATAGCGTAGCAAAGGATATTATGGAGGAAAATAACATGAACTACGATAACATTCTTGATTTCTGTGAGGAATACGCTCCTGCACAGACACCTACAAACGGTCTTGACCTGACCGATGATGATATGGAGGACGGAGTAGAGGATTCTGCTTCCAACACCCAGACAACGGAGAAGCCAAAGGCTAAGGCTGGTGGCAAGAAGACTCCTGTGATTGACAATTTCTCAACCGACCTTACTCAGGCAGCCGCAGAAGGCAAGCTTGATCCATGTGTCGGTCGTGAGAAGGAAATCCAGCGTCTCACGGAGATTCTTGGTCGCAGAAAGAAGAACAACCCTATCCTCATAGGCGAGCCTGGTGTGGGTAAGAGTGCCATTGTTGAAGGTCTTGCACAACGCATAGCCGACAACCGCACCTCCCCTATCCTATTCAACAAGCGTCTTGTGGCTCTTGATATGGCAGGAATGGTGGCTGGCACCAAGTATCGCGGACAGTTCGAGGAGCGTATCAAGGCTCTTATCAAGGAGTTAGAGGAAAATCCAGATATCATTGTCTTCATCGATGAGATACACACAATCATAGGTGCAGGTGGTGGCGGCGGTACTATGGATGCAGCCAATATGCTCAAGCCAGCATTGGCTCGTGGTAAGGTACAATGTATTGGTGCTACTACTCTCGATGAGTATGCCAAGACTATCGAAAAAGATGGTGCTCTTGAGCGTCGTTTCCAGAAGATTATCGTACAGCCTTCAACGGCAGAGGAGACACTTCAGATACTTCATAACGTAAAGTCTCGCTATGAGGCTCATCATCACGTACATTATACAGACGAGGCTCTGACCGCTTGTGTCAAGTTGGCAGAACGCTATGTCACGGATCGTGCTTTCCCTGACAAGGCTATTGATGCCCTTGACGAGGTTGGTTCACGCCTTCACTTGCAGTTCGTAGATGTTCCACAGGACATCGTAGAGCTTGAAAAGCAAGTGGCAGAGGCAAAGCAGAAGAAACTGGATTCCGTTAAGAATCAGAACTTTGAGCTTGCAGCCGCATATCGCGACAGGCAGAGCGAACTGGAGGAGCAACTGGCAGAAAGAAACCGTCGCTGGCAGTCAGGTGATTCCGACAACGTGAAGGAAGTTACCGCTGACGATGTGGCAGATGTAGTATCTATGATGACAGGCATTCCTGTTCAGCGTATGGCTGAGAGCGAAGGCGACCGTCTCCGCAATATGAGCTCTGTGCTGAAGAATGCCGTTGTGGCTCAGGATGCTGCCATAGACAAGATGGTGAAGTCAATACAGCGTAACCGCGTAGGACTTCGTGATCCTAACCACCCTATCGGTGTGTTTATGTTCCTTGGTCCTACTGGTGTGGGTAAGACATATCTTGCCAAGAAACTCGCAGAGCACATGTTCGGTTCTGCCGATTCCCTCATACGTATTGACATGAGCGAATATACTGAGAGTTTCAATACCTCTCGTCTTGTAGGAGCGCCTCCGGGATATGTAGGATATGAGGAAGGTGGTCAGCTCACGGAGCAAGTTCGCCGTAAGCCTTACAGCATCATTCTTTTGGATGAGATAGAGAAGGCTCACAGCAACGTATTCAATATGCTTCTTCAGGTGCTCGACGAAGGTCGATTGACTGACGGAAACGGTCGTCTTGTGGATTTCCGTAACACCGTTATCATCATGACCTCTAACGCAGGTACACGCCAGTTGAAGGAGTTTGCTCATGGTGTGGGCTTCAATGCAGGTAACGGTCTGGGGATCAACATGAACGAGAAGGACAAGGAATATGCTCGCTCTATCATTCAGAAGAGCCTCAGCAAACAGTTTGCTCCAGAGTTCCTTAACCGTCTTGATGAGATAATCACCTTCGATCAGCTCGACCTCAAGGCTATCAGAAAGATCATCGACATCGAGCTTAAACCTCTCATTAAACGAGTATCAGATTTGGGCTATACCCTTACTGTTTCCGAAGATGCCAAAGACTTTGTGGCGGAAAAGGGATATGATGTTCAGTTCGGTGCCCGTCCTTTGAAGCGTGCCATTCAAAACTACATCGAAGATGCCGTCTGCGAGCGCGTCCTCGGTGGCGAGATAAAGGAAGGTGATGAGATAAATATAACGAAGGCAGAACTATCAAAAGCCTAACCAAGCCTTCCCAAAGGGAAGGATGTTAGATACTATTTCTTTCTGCGAATAGACTGCAAGCAGCTTTTAACTGACAATAATTACCAATTTTACCAATCTTATTCCATAAATTTTCTTATTGGTCTAAAGATTGTGAAGATTGGTAATTATTGTCAGTTCAAGTACCAAAGGTACGTTAAAAATATAACAAATATGATAAATAACAATAGTGTCTCCCCAACAAGCGACAATACTATAAAACATCCTTCCCTTTGGGAAGGCTTGGTTAGGCTTTATATCTTCGACCTCGACGGCACTCTCCTTGACACTCTCCGCGACCTTGCAGCAAGTGTCAATTATGCTATGGAGCAATGCCACTACCCTACTCACACCATTGATGAGGTATGCTCAATGGTTGGCAACGGAGTAGCGACTCTCATCAAGAGAGCCGTTCCAACAGGCACATCCGAAGAAGATACGGCTCGTGCGCTTGATTTCTTCAGAAAACACTATATGAAACATAGCGAGGATACCACCCGACCATACGATGGTATCCTCGAATTATTGTCTTCGCTAAAAGCGAAAGGAAAGCGTATCGCCGTTGTCAGCAATAAGTTTGATGCAGCCACTAAAGCCCTGTGCGACAAGTATTTCCCTAATCTTATCGACATAGCATTAGGCGAGAACGAGGCTGAGGGCATCAGAAAGAAACCAGCTCCCGATATGGTTTTTAAGGCCATGAAACAACTTAATGCCTCGCCAAAAGAATGTATGTATATCGGGGATAGCGATGTTGATTTACAGACAGCAAAGAATTCTGGCATTCCATGTATCAGCGTGCTCTGGGGCTTCCGTACCAAGGAATTCCTACAATCTCACGGCGCCACCATATTTGTAGAGAAGCCAGAGGAAATCGTGAAAATAAATGAAAAATGAAAAGTGAAAAATGAAAAATACAAGAATGAAGAAAAATGTCAAAAAGTTTGGATGATTGAGAAATAATCTGTACTTTTGCACAAAACTATTATGCCTGAGCAAGAATATATATTCGAATACGAACTGATTGACATTTCTTTTGAGCAAGGATATGAATTGCCCGAGGATGATGTTATATGGCGCGTCAGCGAAGATGTGCCATCACAGAATGATGAGCACAAGACCATAGAATATGATGCTGATGGAATACCAATGGGTAATTCTATTCCAGAAATAGAGCAAAGAGAAGTTATTATAAAGGATTTTTTTGAAAGATGGAGTTCTACAAATAATGAAAGAAAAATATTCAACGATATATTACAAGAGTATATATACGTTAGGGCAGTTTCTGTAATAGAAGCTAAGGAGCACTCTGCCAAAAGTTATAAATCAACTCGTGCAATAATGATTATTGACGAAGTGCTTAAATATGCGTCTCCAATAAGGCGCGTACCACAAAAGCCAGACAATAAGAATCAGAAAGACTTTGCCTATATGCTTGTGATGATATACAAACATCAAGACATAGGAACGATAAAACTTACTGTTGGAGTAAGGCCAAATGCTATGAAAATACAATATGGTCTTACTGCATTACGCCCAGGGCAACCACTAATTGATGAGACAATCAATAAGACCACAAAGAAAACGAAAAAACGCAATCCACGTAAATGAACTGCGTTAAATCTGCCCCTTTTAAGTTGCGTGGATCCCTTTACAATCCTTACGGAAAGTGAAGCCTCGCGGGCGGGGACTTTTGCACATCTCGAATGCAACGGGATGACCACGGCTTGATTATTGAGTGCAAAATTACAAAAAAAAACGCGATTAACCAAATCTATACTTGCCTTTTTCTAATATCTATATGAAATTTAACCTTTTTCCCGTTGAACTTATGCAAAGAATACGTTATTCCACCACTCTGAAAACGCTTTTTCCCTGGTACGGAAGCAAATCTTTAGCAGAGAAAAAGCAGAGATAGAGCAGATATTACACATAGATTTTTTATAAAAAAGAGGCATTTGAGCATTTTCTTTGAAAGAAAATCTATTAATTTTTGCAATTGTATAAAAATTATTCACAAAAATGTTTGTTTTTCAGATTTTATTTGTATCTTTGTCCACATTATTTCTTACAACTTTTGTAGTCAAAATACAAAGAAGTAGAAATATCACATAACAAAAAACTAAACAATTATGTCCCTTAATACTCAATATAATGTCTGAAATATTAACATTAAATAAACTCATAAATATACCTAATGACGCCAAACAACGTATTGCAAACAGGACTTTCGTAGGCATTGACTTTGGTACAAGTACCACGGTCGTATCCATCGCGTATCTTTCTGATGATGGGAAAATAATTTGTGAAAGTCTTCAACTTGCACAAAAAGCCGCTGATGGAGCAACTATTGAGGCAGAACTATTACCAACCGTTATTGCAATAAGCAATTCTGGAAAATTATTAGTAGGTCAAGGTGCCTTTTCCTTGAAGGGAAACCCAGATTATGTATTTGGAGAGAATATTTGGCATTCTTTCAAAATGGAATTGGGCAAAGATCTTGGACCTCGTTGGTATAATAGTCGTCAATCAAAAATTAAGTCGCCACAAGATGCGACAAAAATGTTCTTTAAATATCTAAAGAAATGTATTGAAAAAGCTTGCGAGGATAACGGCATGAGCACTAACATAGAATATGCCGTTAGTATTCCAGCATCATTTGAAAGTAATCAAAGAAAGGACCTTCTTGAAGCTCTTTCCGCAAATGGTATTCCATTAACAGGCAAAACTCTTATCGATGAGCCTAATGCAGCTTTTATGGGATATATCAATCATGATTATGAGCAAAAAAAGATTGTTTTTCACGAGAACTTTAATCCCAAAGTGCTCGTGTTTGATTTTGGCGCAGGTACTTGCGATATATCAATAATAGAAATTTGTTTAGGCAAAAATGGTTTAAAAACAAAGAATATATCAATTTCTCAATTTTCTGAACTTGGTGGTAATGATATAGATCGATATATAGCCTGGAATTTTCTTCTTCCAAAATTCTTAGAAAAGAATGGAAAAGAAGAAGAAGATTTTACATTAAAACAACAGGAAATTATTGTTACACAATTGTTAGGCATAGCCGAGAATCTTAAGAAAGAAGCGTCCAAGGCTTTTCATTTCTTCTTGCATGACAAAGACTCAATGCAGGAGATGAAAGGTATGGATGGCGTAAAAGTGTCCATTCCTACAACCATATATACGGAGGAAGGCAATCTTACTCAAGATATTTTTACATTGAGTTATGAAGAATTCGTAACTGCAATGAAGGCATTTCTTGATAACAAAAACTTGCCATTTGCAAAAACAATAAAACGACAAAAGAAATATAATAGCATTTATGCATCTCTTCAATCAGCTATAAACAAAGCTCACATTTCTAAGGATGAAATAAACTATGTTATGATGGTTGGAGGAAGTTCAAAAAATCCTTTTGTACAAAAATGTATCAAGGAATATTTTCCTAATGAGGTTCTTATAGGTCAAGATATCCAATCGTTGGTTTCTCAGGGTGCTGCACTCCATTCTTTTTTGGTTAATGCTTTTGATATATCAATAGTACGTCCTATTACAAGTGAACCAATTGTAATTATTGTTGAAGGTGAGAATGTATTTCCTGTTATTCCTGCAGGAACAGAAATTCCATTCTGCCCTGTAACGATTAACAGACTTGCAACAGCTGACACAGAAAAAGTCAAGATAGAAATTCCGATATGTGTAACAAATGAAAAAAAACAATTGGCAAATCTAATCATAGAAGATTCAACAGGTAAACCTCTACCTGCAGAAACTCCTATTGAACTTACTTTCGAGATGACTGCTGATAAATTGTTAAAGGTTTCGGCTAAATGTGGCGAAAATATATGTAATGTCGCTAGTGAGAATCCATTTGCCAATACCTATCTAACAAATGAGGACAAAGAGATTCTTAAGGCTGAGCGAGAACTGTATATTGATGCGGAACAGAATGGAGGACCCCCAAGTAGTAAGGCATTCGATAGATTATACAAGCTATATGATAAAGCTGACAAGGACTTCATGGCAGCAGAACTTCTTGAAGAGAAGAAAAAATATTATCCCAATACAGATAACAATCTGATAGGTGTATTCTATCACAATTCAGGTAATTATAATAAAGCGATAAAATTCTTCCTAAAGGAATTAGAAATAAACGAAAAACAGGCTGTTGTTCATAGTAATCTTGGGCACACTCTGCATATTATTGGCAAAAACGAAGATGCGAAAAAACATCTTGAGCGGTCTATTGATTTGCGTGGAGATTATGCCATTCCAATGATTACACTTGGAGAAATCTATAAGTATGAAGATAACGATGAAAAGTCCATCGAATACTATAATAGAGCCAAAAACATTCTTATACGGAAGTGGAAAGACAATCTCCTAGATGATGTTAAACTTGGCTGGTTCGAGTCTCTTGCACATAAATTAAATGACAATAAACTAGAACTAGAGATAAAGAACTCAAGAAACAAAAAGAAACAGGAGGTTGGATATAACAAAGAAAACCTTGCAAAAATCAAAACAAAGGAGGAATAGACATGAGATGGCTACCTGCAGAAAACGAGTTGGGGTCTGAGCAAAATAATTGGCTAGACAACTTGACAAAAACAAATGACAATGAAAGTGTAATCGGTTTTCCTGGTTCAGGAAAGACGGTTCTAATGGTGTATGCTGTCATTCGTTTAAGGAAACTAAATCCTAATTGCCGTATTCTTATTGTTGAGTTTACTCATGCATTAATAAAAATGCTTAAAGCATCTATTGATGAAGTATCAAAAGAAGAATCTTATAAAGGACTACACATAGATGATATAGAGATAAAAACTTATTATGATTTCTTTGACAAGGATCATTCATCATATGATTACATAATATGTGATGAAATTCAAGATGTACCAAAGAAGGTTATATCGGCAATGAAAACAAGGGCAAAAAGGGTTATCATTGCAGGTGATCCAGCTCAATCAATTTACACAACTGATCCTCAATGGCGTGAACCTCCTTCTACTCTACCAGAAACTCATGATATATTGTCTCCTCATGAGACAAAACTTACGATAATATATCGTTTAACCAAAAGAATAATTAATGCAGTAAATTCTTTCCTGCCAAATATGAAAATATTGGCAGGAAGAACATCTATGATAAAAACTAACGTGCAAATTAGAATTTGGAAGTTCCCAGATCAAAATTATGAAGTCAAGCAATTGATGGAAGAAGCAAATAGCAAAGCGAATGTAAACGAGTCTGTAGGCATCCTTCTAAGAACTCACGATCAGATTGTGTCATTCGCCAATATGGCACTAAAAGCCGTCCATAAGCCAGAGTGGGAAATAGAGAAAAACAAATTTGATCGTAATGATTACAGGTCACTAAATGCACATTTAAAGAAAAACGGCATTAATATGCAGTTTGTCGCTAATGGTTATGGTAATTTTATTGATAATGAACGCAAAATAACATTAACAACATATCATAGTTCAAAAGGATTAGACTTCGACGTAGTCATACTTCCATTTGTAAACAATAGTACTTCTACTTCTGAAATGGGCAAGAGACTATTTATGGTCGCTATGACTCGAAGTAGAAAAGATTTATATATATCTTTCACCTCTGATTCACTCAATGATAATATAAAAGGATTTGACAAGAAAGACTATATCTATAAGGATTGGTCTAACAATTTATTCTCAGATAGTAACAATGATGATGATTTTGATTTTGAATAAATATGACAAATACAAATTATATAATGCTTATACGCAAAGCAGACTTTATTGATTTTTTCAAAAACGGAAAAATGAATGGAAATATCTGCGCATCAGAGAAATTCGATGGTAACATTGAAAAACTTTCTTCAAATGCAACGCTAGCCTCAAAGTTATTCAAGAAAGCAAATGCATTTGATTATAGTATTGATTATTTACTTATGCATGTAATATGCAGTTCATTAAATAAATTATCTGTATATGATATACAAGCTTTATTTGCCCTAGATGAAGATTCATATAGTATTGGATTAGACACCAATCCCACACTAATACTAAAAGAACCTATATGGCAAAAATATTACGAAGAGTATCAGATAAGTCTAGCAGTTGCAAGAGCTCAAGAAGGTATTGAGTTCTTTGCAGAACTATTTGGGTGGTCAAAGATTCCATCACTTAAGAAATTTACCCAAAAAGATGTTTTAGAAACATTTAGAGAACTTTATTTTGAGGAACGCCCAATAGGAGATTTGTCAATATGGACATACTTATTAAGATATGAGAGACATGAAGCATATCCTAAAGGCCCCAAAGGATATGTTTTAGATGCTCTCCATGTCTATGGTAATTATGGGGGACAGAAGGAAATAAACAAACCGGTAACTGCGACAAAAACTGGTATAAAGATACTTGAATACACTAATACAAAAATGCCCGATATTATTGGATATGTCTTTGACAAAGAATTCCGGGCAAAGATGAAGAAGAAAAAGGTGGATGATAAATATTTTGATATTGCTTCATTATACTTGTTACTTAAAGATACATTTATCAATGGAGTAAATGACGAAAATAAATATTTTGGCCAAACACTTGACGAGTTTATTGAATCTCTTAAATCAAAGTATGAGGAATATATTCTTCAGTCTGCTATTTATCTAATAGGCTTAACTTTAGGGCGCGAAAACACATATAAATATATGTACAAACGCAATAAAGCAAGTTTAAAGATACTAGAATAATATATATATCATATCAAAATCATTTTCCTACATCATAGGAAGTGACGGCAATGGTTGATAATTTAAATTTTTATATTGAGGTAGAATAATGTGAAATGAAATTTACGAAATGGTCCAAAATTTCATTATTCGCAGAAAGAACTACAACCTATATAATCCTGATATAGAAAATTTCGAGCCCAAAGATATAAGCCATTCCAATAGGAGTGGCTTTTTAATTCCCTAGCAATTCCCTTGCAAATCCCATGTAAGTCCCATTTTTCGCCTATTCTCAGGAACGGATTTGAAGCGGATTTATAGCGAAGGAAGAGCGAAAGAAAAGAAGAGGCAAAGAAGACACAGCAAACAATTAACATAGACTCGCGCGAAAAGACAGAATAAGGCAGGCTTGTTAATTTTTAATTGTTAGTTGAATCTGGTGTAATACCCTATGAGATAAAAAAATCAAAAAGTTTTTGAGGGCGAGTATTACACCTTTGTTGTTTTGAGTATATTTTTCAATTGATTATCAGAACGTTATCCTTGGTGTAATACCCTTGAAAGTATTACACCAATTTCTGGCATTTGGTGTAATAGTGGTGTAATACTTCCGAGGGTATTACACCAAAGATAAATAATTAATATTCAAGGCATTAATACACTCAAATATGCAAAGGCGTAATACTATGCGTTGAAAACTTTTTTCATTTTTTAGCCAAAAGTATTACACCACTATTACACTAACTATCTATTTTATTCATTACGACAAAGATTATTGGGGGGTATTTTCCTCGCCCTACTTCTCGAAATGCTGATAGTCCTTTGAGGATTTCCATGCCCCACCCCACTTGAAGCCGTGCTTTATGAAGAGTTTGTAGCAGAGGGCGTTACGGTCAATCTTCATAGGGATGTCCCTACGCTTACCCCTGTTCTTGGCATATCTCGCACCAGAGGGAGGATCAATCTTATTGCCTTTGACGTATGGATTATAAAGGGGGTTGATGTCTATGGCAAGTCCCATACCATGCTTTGAAATGCGTGTGGTGGAACCTGTCATGAAACGGAAGTTAAAGCATGAAGTATTGTTTGCCTCCATAGAACGGGTATCGTCCGCCCCATAGTTGTCAATGAGGGATATACGCTCTATCTTGTATTTTGCCTTATATAGTTCGCGGAAGATATCAAGAAGATCCTGAGCAATAACCTTGTTGCATATCAGTTCTCCTTGATGCACCTTACCATCCTTTCCATAATGCAGAACCTTCAAATATCTCAGTTCCGCTCTGCCCACGGTACAGGTAGGTGGCACGGACTTACCTTGCATCAGAGACCAGATGCTGTCGGGGATAGAAAAAGCACCCCATCCCCCCAAGGGGGAGTTTTCTTTTATAGTACTCCCAATCATTGGGGAACACATACAGAATATGAACGCAAAGACGCAAAGACGCAAAGATAACATACTTGTATTATTTAACGCAAAAACACAGAATTTTATTTATGAACACAGATTACACAGATTGAAGGGATTATATCGCTTGCGCTCATGATTGTCATCCCTAAAATCCCCAAAATCTGTGGTCAATTTTTAAAACTGGTATTTTTCTAAACACGGAAAACACGAATAAACGAAACTTCCGTTTATTTTGTGAATTCCGTGTTCAGATCTTACAACTTCTTCAACTTCGCAAACTTCAGGAGCAGTTGCTTGGTACCTGCATTACGGAACTCAACAGATGCCTTGGCTGAATCTGCCTGACCTTCGAGGGCGGTAACTACACCAACTCCAAAGCGGGCATGTTCCACTTTCATTCCGACGGATAAGCCTTGATACCAGTCGCCAACGGCCTCTCCCCCCGCCCTCTCCCGTAGAGAGGGAGCCTGTCCACGCAACATATTACTTCTGTTAGTACCTTGGCTTAGAGCCTCATTTACCCTCTTCAAACTACCACCACTTGCAACAATCTTTCTTTGGAAGGCTTCACCGTAAGGATTGACAGGTGTCTCTGGTCGCTTAGGAGCGGTTATCTTAGGCTTTGGATCAGCCATGAACTGCGATGCGACAGGTGTGCTATTCTGCCAACGAGAAGAGGCCTCTCCCCCCGCCCTCCCCCGTAGGGAGGGAGCCGGAGTGCGAAAAGAATCCACACCATAGCCACCAAAGCCGTAGCCGTTGCCTCCTCGTGTAGAACCGTAACCTGTTGAGCCATAGTCATCATCATTACGCTCAACCTCAACAAGTCGGGAGTCTATATCCTTCAAGAATCGGCTTGGAGCATCAAACTCCATTCGTCCGAACCTATACCTCGACTTGGCACAAGTGAGTACGCATTTCTTCTCTGCACGGGTAATGGCAACATACAAGAGTCGGCGCTCCTCCTCCAACTTACGCATAGAGTCGGTACACATAGGAGACGGGAAGATATTCTCCTCCATGCCAACCACAAAGACATGAGGGAACTCCAAGCCCTTGGCAGAGTGGATCGTCATCAGAGTCACCTTATTGTCGTCCTCCGCATCTCCGCTATCCTTATCTGTCATTAATGATACATCCTGAAGGAAATCCACAAGTCCGATAGGAAGTCCCTCTTCACGATTTCCCTCTACGAAATCCTGCATGGAAGAAAGAAACTCGTCAAGGTTCTCCTGACGAGAAACATCCTCGGGATTAGAGCCGGAATAGATATCAGCAGATATTCCGCTCATCTTGATGATTTCACGTCCTAAGTTAAAGGCGTCTTCCTTGGCAAGACGCTCTGTAAAAGAGTTTATCAGTACCAAGAAGTTTGATAACTTCGTGGCTGTTGCCTTTGCTATATTCACCTCATAGCCAGACGGATTCGCAGCCACCGCCCATAGGCTCACGCCATTATCACTTGCGGCTGTGATGAGTTTCTGTACGGTAGTATCTCCAAGACCACGCGCAGGATAGTTGATGATTCTGCGGAAAGCCTCATCATCGTTATTGTTTACCACCAAACGGAAATATGCCACAATATCCTTGATTTCCTTACGCTGATAGAAACTCATTCCACCATAGATGCGGTATGGAATATTGTCCTTCAGCATCTGTTCCTCAAAGGTACGGCTCTGGAAGTTAGTGCGATAGAGAATGGCAAAGTCCTTGTATCTTAGTCCGTTACGCTTCACTCCAGTTCTTATATCCCTACACACGCTTATAGCCTCCTCCCTATCGGAAGCCAACTGTCGCATAACGAGTTTCTCACCCTCGGCATTCTCAGAAAATACATTCTTCTGAATCTGACGATCATTATGCTTTATCAGACTATTAGCCGCCTGAACAATTCGTTGTGTAGAACGGTAGTTCTGCTCCAGTTTGAAGAGCTTGCTACCCTCATACTGTTGCTGAAAGTCGAGAATGTTATCAATATTGGCTCCACGGAATCCGTAGATACTCTGTGCATCATCACCCACGACACATACATGACGATGCTCAGAAGCCAACTGCCAAACTATCTGCTGCTGTGCATAGTTAGTGTCCTGATACTCATCCACAAGCAAGAACTTGTACTTTGTGGCATATTGTTTCTTTATCTCTGGATTATCATAGAACAGACGAAATGTATAGACAAGCAGATCGTCAAAGTCCATAGCATTTGCCTTTCTGCAATTAGCCACATACATTTCATATACCTTAGCCATTTCCGGCATCTTTGAATCCCTATCGCGAGCCAGCACATTCATATCAGAGGCATATTGCTCGGGCATCATGAGCTTGTTCTTTGCCCATGAAATACGGTTATGAACATCTGCCGGCTTATACACCTTGTCATCAAGTTCCAGTTGCTTAATGATACTCTTGCAGAGCGATTTACTGTCGGCATCATCATAGATGGTAAAGTTGGAATCATAGTGACCACCAACAAGATACCTCGCTTCACGTCTAAGTATTCGGGCAAAGACGCTATGGAAAGTGCCCATCTGAAGCGACTGCGCCTCTGGTCCAACGAGCGAAACGATACGCTCTTTCATCTCTCGTGCCGCCTTATTGGTAAAGGTAAGTGCCATTATCTCCCAAGGCTTATAGCCCTGAGTAAGAAGATAAGCAATCTTATAGGTAAGGACACGAGTCTTTCCTGAGCCTGCACCTGCAATCACCAACGATGCTCCGTCGATATATTCAACGGCAGAGCGTTGGTATTCATTCAATGCGTCAAGGAAGTGGCCTTCCCCCGTAGGGATGAAGTCGGTTTGAGAAGGTGGGAACTGCCCAAATATGTCGTTATTATTGTCGTTCATTTAATTTGAAGAATGTATGTGGAGAGACCTCTCTACTCGCTCATCGGAAAAAGATCAATAAACTTCATCTCTTTCTGGATTCTTGCCTGACGCTTGAGCATATAGGCTGAAGGATTTTTGCTTGAGAACTTACGAGGATTAGGCAGGGTTGCAGCAATCAAGGCACAATCGGCACGCGACAACTCCGCAGCCGTCTTGCCGAAATTCTCCTTTGCACAGGCATCCGCACCATATACGCCATTGCCCATCTCAATGGAGTTGAGATAGACCTCCATGATTCGTTCCTTACCCCACAGTACCTCAATAAGAACGGTGAAATACATCTCCAAGCCCTTTCTTACCCATGAACGACCAGGCCAAAGGAACACATTCTTGGCGGTCTGCTGGGTAATGGTACTTGCGCCATGCTTTGTCTTTGCCTTCTTATTGTGTTCCACAGCCTTCTGGATAGCATCAAAGTCAAAACCGTTATGCTTCAGGAATCTTGCATCCTCACTTGCCATTACAGCAACAGGCATATACTTCGACATCTCCTTCAAAGGCACCCAATGATGTTCCCATTTAACGTCATATTCATCAGAGAAGGTCTGTTCCACCACTCTGATTAGCATCAATGGAGTAACATAAACAGGTACGAACCTATAAGCTACAACAGCAAGAATAGTGGAAGCGAAAAACGCTCCCACTATCCACTTTATAGTTTTTGTTATGATTTTTAAACCGATCATAATAGCCTAACCACGGCCTCTCCCCCCGCCCTCCCCCGTAGGGAGGGAGCCGGAAGGCGAAAGGGCGTATTCAAGATTTTTCTAATTACACATTTTTAAATGTGCCTTCGTTAACACTCCGGCTCCCTCCCTATGGGGGAGGGCGGGGGGAGAGGCCTTTTTAATAGCTTCTCGCAATCAGCACACGGCACTTAGCAGGCTTGCCAGATACCATATCCACACCCGGTGTCTGCTCGAAGGCGAATGGCACACAACGGATAGTTGCCTGTGTCTCTTCCTTGATCTTTGCCTCGGTCTCGGCAGTACCGTCCCAGTGGCAGAGGAAGAAGCCACCATCCTTAACCTTCTCCTTGAACTCCTCGTAGTTGTCGCACTCGTAGATATGAGCATCACGGAATGCGCGAGCCTTCTCGAAGATATTCTCCTGAATCCTGTCAAGAAGATCAATAACATATTCTGCAATACCCTCGAACTTAACAGTCTCCTTTTCAAGAGTATCACGACGCATAACTTCAACAGTTCCGTTCTCAAGGTCACGGCCACCCATAACGAGACGTACAGGAACACCCTTGAGCTCGTAGTCAGCGAACTTGAAGCCAGGACGCTTGTTGTCTGCATCATCAAACTTAACGCTGATACCCTTCTGACGGAGAGTATCAATAACAGGCTTCATAGCCTCTGTTACGGCTGCTATCTGCTCAGGCTTGCCGATAGGAATGATAACGACCTGAATTGGGGCAAGACGTGGAGGGAGTACAAGACCATTGTCGTCAGAGTGAGTCATGATAAGAGCACCGATAAGACGTGTAGATACGCCCCATGAGGTAGCCCATACGTACTCAGGCTTGTTCTCCTTTGTGAGATATGTAACGTCGAATGCCTTTGCAAAGTTCTGACCAAGGAAGTGAGAAGTACCGCTCTGGAGAGCCTTACCATCCTGCATCATAGCCTCAATAGTATAAGTATCGAGAGCACCAGCGAAACGCTCCGTCTCACTCTTTACACCCTGCATTACAGGTACAGCCATCCAGTTTTCTGCGAAATCAGCATATACCTTCAGCATCTTCTGTGCCTCCTGCTCAGCCTCCTCACGAGTAGCATGAGCTGTGTGACCTTCCTGCCAGAGGAACTCAGAGGTGCGG
>CADCIQ010000007.1 GCA_902801425.1 uncultured Bacteroidales bacterium
CTGTCCACGAGATGGCAAAATAAAAGCCCTCAAAATTCTCCGCGGTAGAAATGCGTTGCAAAGGTAAGCGGATTTTTGAGAACCACCAAAAAGCAAGTCTGAAGTGTTAAAATCTAAAAGTGGTTGATATACAAAGGTTTATCTCTATGTGTTTTTCATTGTTTATAGTTGTTTAGAGGTCTCTAAATACAATTATAGAGAGCAACAGTCCCGATACTTGTAACGGAATTTGGGATTTCTATAGAGGTGAGAGCTGAACAACCATAAAAAGCATAATCACCAATACTTGTCACAGAATTGGGAATTGTAATAGAGGTCAGACTAGTGCAACCAGAGAAAGTTGACATTTCAATACTCTTCACTGAATTTGGAATTGTGATAGAGGTTAGTCCTTCGCAGGCAGCAAAAGCGCCTTTGCCAATAATATTCACAGAATTTGGTATTGTGATAGAGGTTAGACCATAGCAACCACAAAAAGCATTATTGCCAATACTTGTCACGGAATTTGGAATTGTAAAAGAGGTTAGACCTCTGCAAGCCCAAAAAGCATTATCACCAATACTTGTTAAGGAATTCGAAATTGTAAAAGAGGTTAGGCCTGAACATTGTTCAAAGGCACCATTGCCAATACTTATCACAGAATTTGGGAGTGTGATTGAGGTGATGCTGAAACAATTATAGAAGGCTTCATCTTCAATAGTTGTCACGGAATTACCGATAGTAACAGATTCTAGAACATTGCTATGCTTGAAGGCGCAACGACCGATGTTCGTTACGGAATTTGGGATCGTAACAGAGGTGAGATTATAACAATTATAAAACGCACCACTTCCAATATTTTTCACTCCCTCTTTAATTACTATTTTCTTGATTTCATCTCTTTTATTCGCCCAAGGAGAAGAACCCCCTTCTGCGATATCAGGATAATAAAAATAGTAGTCAGGCATATCAGTTCCTGATATGGTCAATGTACCTTCATTTGATATATTCCATGTAATCTCACCATGAATCGCATTGAACGATAGCATTGTAAACAATATGAGTAGCAATTTTTTCTTCATAACAGTTTTACTTTTTTGTTGAATTTAAAAGGTTTTGTCATTTGATTAAAAAAAACAGATGCAAAAGTATTAAAAATATCTGATTCATGCAAGTATAAAGTGGATAAATGTATATTCGGCGTGTGTTTTTACTTTTGTTCGATACTCCTTCGATAGTTGTTCGTTCATCCTTCGCTCTGCCTTCGTTCACTCTTCGCTTTTCCTTCGATTCAGGAACGGAGAATAAGCTTTGAAACTGCGATAGCATAATGTCAGATCAACGAAGGAATGAAAAAAGGCTGTCCCCTCGGTTGAAGTGACAGCCTTTTTGCTATGATGAAGTTTCGTTATGAAACCTTATTGAGTTTCTTGATGATTGAGAAGATGAATACTGCGGCTACGAGGCAGATGACCATCAAGGCACCCCATACGATGTAGAGATCCTTACCCCAGAGGTAACCTGGAATCTGTACGAGGAAGTTGCCTATGGCAGTTGAAACGAACCAGCCACCCATCATCATTCCCTTGTACTTTGGAGGTGCTACCTTGGTAACGAATGAGATACCGATAGGGGAGAGTAGCAACTCGGCAAAGGTGAGGATGAGGTAGGTCTCGATGAGGAGGTTGGGCGATACGTCTGCCATGTGGAGGTTAGAGCCGTCGGCTGCATATTCAGGCACAGGAAGACCGATTGAGCCTACTGTCATAAGCAGATAGGCAATGGCTGCAACGAGCATTCCGAGACCAATCTTTACAGGTGCCTTTGGCTCAAGTCCCTTCTTGCCAAGCCATGAGAAGATTGCGATGCTGACAGGGGTGAGCATTACGACGAAGCAAGCATTGAACTGCTGGAAGATAGGGGCATCAACCTTTACACCATCGGCTGGCAACTGTGTGTAGTTCCAAAAGAGGTATGCCAATGGCAATAGTACGATAGTAGCACCGATAGCCTTCTCCTTGCCTGTCTTGCCCTGGAAGAGGGAGAAGAGACCGAAGACGATGAAGATAGCGGCTACGAGGTTGGTTACATCGAACTGCATAGCCTCAATGCCTGTGGATTTCGTTGCGGTATAGTCGCGTGCGAAGAAGGTGAGGGTGAGTCCATTCTGATGGAATGCCATCCAGAAGAAGATGACAACGGCGAAAACAAGGCACAGGCAGATGATGCGCTCTTTTGTCTCGGCTGGTGAGAGTTCCTCGACTGTTTCTTTACTCTCTCCACTATCTACTTTACTCTTTGTAGTAATCACCTGACGGTAGGTTGGTCGGCCAATGTAGAAAATGAGAATAGACACAATCAATGAGGCACAAGCCACACCGAAGGCGTAGTGGTAGCTCTCAGATACAGATACGCCAAGCGAGTTCTGAGCCCATTCCATTACCTTTATGGCTGCGGTAGGCGCAAACATAGCACCGATGTTGATTGCCATATAGAAGAGCGAGAAGCCTGCATCTCGTTTTGCTGAATAGGCTGCCTCGTTGTAGAGATCACCCACCATTACCTGTAGGTTACCCTTGAAGAGTCCTGTTCCGATGCTGACGAGTACGAGTGCTCCTGCCATTGCAATCATGGCGATGGAGTTGCTGCCGAGAGGCAGGGCGAGCAGAACGTAGCCGGCGAACATGATGAAGATGCCGATGGTGACGAGCTTGCTGTAGCCTACCTTGTCGGCGAGGGCACCGCCGAAGAGTGGGAGGAAATACACGAACATGAGGAAACTCGAGAAGATGGTACTTGTGAGTTTCTCATCGAAGCCGAAGTTGGCTTGTAGGAATAGTGTGAAAACGGCGAGCATGGTGTAGTAGCCGAAACGCTCACCAGTGTTGGCTAATGCCAAGGTCCATAGACCTTTAGGTTGTCCTTCGAACATAGATAGTTAAATAATGGCCCCTCACCTGCCCTGTGGGCATCCTCTCCCCAAGGGGCGAGGAGGAAGTTAGTATCTTCAATCATGGGAAGATGAAAGGCAAGGATTTTTTTTATTGTTAATTATTATTTGTTGATTTTTTAGCGATATATAGGTAACTTTTTCCCTCGCCCCCTGGGGAGAGGGTGTCACGAAGTGACGGGTGAGGGGCTATTTTACATTCGGTTTCTGCAATCCGTAGCCGTTCTTCTTGTCGAGGGCGATGATCATCACAGAGATGATGATTGCGAAGACTCCGAAGCCGGCGAAGATAGTCATTGACTGGGTGTAGTCGATAAAGCCTGATGCGTCGGTATTAGCCTCGTTTACTGAGCCAATCCACATTGGAACCATAGAAAGACCGATGTTCTGGATATAGAAGATGAGGGCGTAGGCTGTGCCGAGAAGCTTCATCGGGATAATCTTTGGTACGCTTGGCCACATGGCTGACGGAACGAGTCCGAAGGCGATACCTAGTACAATCATCACGGCGATTGCGAGAACCCAGTTGTTGACGGGTAACGCAAAAGTAACGTGAACGATAGTCAGGAGTATGCTTCCTGCAAGCATGAGGGTTGCGCCCTTACCGTATTTGTCGTAGATGCTTCCGAAGAATGGGGTGAGGAAGATAGTGCCGAATGGGAGCATGGCAGGGATGAGTCCTGCAAGTTCCTGATCAACGCCGTACTTGAATACCATGAGCTTGGTGGCGAACTTCAGGAATGGGAATACTCCTGCATAGAACATAAGGCAGAGGAAGGTGATGCACCAGAAACCCGGGTTGAGGAAGAGTATTCTGAGGTCGCTGAACTTGAAGCCTTCTTCTGACTCTTCTGCCTCTGTAGCTGATGCCGCATCTTCTTTCCTGTCCATTACGTTATATACTAAATATGCTATAACTCCGATGCAGAGGCATACAGCGCCAAGTCCTACGGATGCGCTTACTCCACCCATTGCCTTTGCCAAAGGCAGGGAAGCTGCGAGGGCGAGGGCGGTACCTATACGTGCAAGTGCCACCTGAAGTCCCATGGCAAGAGCGAGCTCATGACCGGTGAACCACTTCACTATGATCTTTGATACAGTGATACCGGCAATCTCGCATCCTACTCCGAAGATAGCGAAACCGAGACCTGCGTATGCTACCTGCGACTGTACGTCGCCACCGAAGGGAACCCAGATGGTTGCATCACCGAAATCGGTTGTTACTGCCCACCATTTTATCAATGCACCACCAAACATAAGGATTGTGGAGGTGAGACCGGTGAAGCGTATGCCGAACTTATCGAGGATGATACCACCGAAGAAGAGCAGCAGGAGATATACGTTCATCAAGCCGTATGCGCCTGAGAACCATCCGTATTCGCTTGATGACCATCCGAGACCAAGACCGTCCTCTGCACCTTTTGATGCTGTGAGCAATGGTTCGAGTGGTGACATTACGTCTGTAAAGAAATAACCGAACATCATCGTTACTGATACGATGGTGAGGGCTGTCCAGCGTGCCGCTGGGGAGTTGCTGAGTTTTTCCATAAATGCCTAACCAAGCCTTCCCAAAGGGAAGGATGTTTTATAGTATTAATCCTTATGGGGTAGCTGGTTATTATTTTTGTTATTTATTATTGTCTTTTCTTGATTTGAAAAATGTATCTACTCCCCCTTGAGGGGGGGAGGGGGGAGGAACCCTCCCTTTGGGAGGGACTGGGTGGGCTATAGCCACTTCTTTAACCACTCAAAGAACGTGCGCTGCCAAAGGATGCCGTTCTGTGGCTTGAGTACCCAGTGATTCTCGTCAGGGAAGATGAGGAGTTCGGCAGGGATGCCTCTCATGCGTGCTGCGTTGAATGCTCCGAAACCCTGATTAGCGTTTATGCGATAGTCTTTCTCACCGTGGATGCAGAGGATAGGAGTGTCCCATTTGTCAACAAAGCGGTGTGGAGAGTTCTCGTAAGTCTTCTTTGCACGTGCCGTAGCGTCCTTGTTCCAATAGGCATCATCGTATTCCCAGTTAGAGAACCAAGCCTCCTCGGTGTCGGTGTACATAGACTCAAGGTTGAAAGCACCATCATGAGAGATGAACGCCTTGAAACGCTTGTTGTGATGGGAGGCAAGGTAATAAACGGAGAAGCCACCGAAACTTGCACCTACGCATCCGAGGCGGTTTTTGTCAACGTAAGGCAATGTACAGGCATCGTCAATGGCTGAGAGATAGTCGTCCATGCATTGACCTGTCCAGTCGCCTGATACCTTCTCGTTCCATTCACTTCCGAAGCCCGGAAGACCGCGGCGGTTAGGTGCTACGATTACGTATCCGTTGGCTGCCATTATCTGGAAGTTCCAGCGATATGACCAAAACTGAGACACAGGGCTTTGCGGGCCTCCCTCACAGAAGAGTAGGGTAGGGTATTTCTTGTTAGGGTCGAAGTCGGATGGAAGTATTATCCATACCAGTTCTTCCTTGCCGTCGGTTGTCTTTACCCAACGCTGCTCTGTCTTTCCGAGAGACAGTTTTGAAAGAATATGCTCGTTCTCCTTTGTGAGCTGTGCTATTGTTGCGAGTTTCGGAGCAACAGAAAGGGTGTTGTTTCCTTTCTGCTTGGAAGCCTTTGGAGGGGTTACGAGGTAGATATCATCAGGAGCGGAGAAAGAATGGCGGGTAGCGATGAGGCTTCCCTTCTTGTCACCGAGCATCTGAAGAGAACCGAAGTCAGCCCAGTCGTTTGTTATCTGCTCAATGTTACCGTTGAGGTTTGTACGATACATATTCTCGCAACCATGCCAAACTCCTATGAAATAAAGGGTGCGGGAGTCGGATGTCCAGCAAAAGTCATCTACGTTAGAGTCGAATGCCTCCGTAACGTATTTCTTGTTGCCATTAGCGAGGGTGTAGATGCAGAGGCGGTTGCGGTCTGACTCATATCCATCACGCTCCATGCTCTGCCATGCTACGAATGTTCCGTCGGGAGAGAACTGAGGGTTCACGTCGTAGCCGAGGTTGAGGTCTTGCGATGTCTTGTTCACGCTCTGTGTTGCGAGAGTCTTGGTATAGTCAATGGCAGGAGCCTTATAGTCGGCAGGCTTGCAAAGGTTTCTTGTTGTGCCTGAAGCCACATCATAGAGGAAAATATCTGTGTCAGTAGAAACTGCATAGTCGCGACCAATCTTCTTACGGCATGTGTATGCTATTGATTTTGAGTCAGGACTCCAGTTTATCTGCTCCATTCCGCCGAAAGGCTCACCTGGACACTCGTAAGGCTCTCCTGCGAGAATGTCCTTTGCACTTGTTGTGGCGATAGTTCCGTCTTCTGCAACGGATGCAAGGAAGGGATGCTGAATAGACTCCACATAGTGGTCCCAATGGCGATACATAAGGTCGGTTATCTTTCGGCCTGTAGCCTTTGGAAGGTCATCGGGATTCTTCTGAATAATCTCATGGAAAGGTAAAGACTTGACGATGATTACCTGCTTGCCATCAGGAGAGAACTTGAAACCCTCTATGCCGTCTTCGTCCTTGGTCAGTTGCTTGCGGTTAGAACCGTCGTCATTCATTGTCCATATCTGTCCGTTGGTGAGAAAAGCGAGAACGGTTCCGTTAGTTGCCTGTACCCATGCAGGTTCTGTTTCAGAATCGGCAGAGGTGGTTAGCTGACGGTTATCAGTTCCGTCTGCGTTCATTATATATATAACGGTATGGGATGCATTCTCCTTCACGCTGTAGTAAGATACTGTGTATGCAATCTTCGAACCGTCGGGAGAGGCAGTTACGCTACCGATACGACCCATAGCCCAAAGGGCTTCCGGAGTCATGAGATTACTTTGAAGGGATATGTCACTCTTGCCAATATTTACTTTTGCCTCAGCAGGAGCGGCAGTAAGGATTGTAGCCATAAGGGCGGAAATTGCCAGTGTTTTAATCATATTAATTCAACTTTCGTATAGCTCAAGTTGAAAGTGAAGAGTGAATAGTGAAGAGTGAAGAATTTGAATTAGCTTTTATTGCGAAAGGACAATTAAGCTTCTTTTACTGCAATACTAACTTAAATTCTTCACTATTCACTTTTAACTATTCACTTTTTAAGTGGATTTTTAGTTTATTTTCGGAATATGTGTAATTTCGATTTACAATTTACCATGTACAATTTACAATTTGCCGTGTGGCGTAAGAAATTGTACTTTGTAAATGGTACATTGTACATGCGTCTTATTCTCCTCTGAGGCGAGCGTTCTTCCTTGCGAGTTCCTCACGCTTCTTGCGGAGTTCCTCGGCTTCCTTCTGCATAGCTTGCATACGAGCGGCGAGACCACTTACCTTGCGGTTAGGGTTTGCCTTGTTCTCTGCACGCTTTGCCTCGAGTTTTGCGAGGAGCTTCTCATCGTTCGTGGTCTTGCGGAGAGTCCACATGATTGCTGCTGAGCAGAACAATGAGATGAAGTAGTAGAAGTTGAGGCCTGATGAATAGTCATTGAACATGAAGAAGAACATCAGCGGCATGATGAACATCATGTACTGCATCATCTTCATCTGCTCTGCCTGCTGACCTACCATACTGTCTTTCTGCTGACGCATTGACATCCATGAGTAGATGAGGTTTGCTCCACAGAAGAGAATACAGGTGAGTGAGAGGTGGTCGCCAATGAGCCAGAGGTTTGAAGACCATTCCCAGATTGGGTCGTATGTAGAGAGGTCATCCATCCAGAGAAATGACTCACCACGGAGCTGTATTGCGTTTGGCACGAAGTTGAACATAGCAATCCACACAGGCATCTGAATCAGCATTGGCACACAGCCAGAGAGCGGACTCACGCCGTACTCTGAGTAGAGCTGCATCATAGCCTGCTGCTTCTGCATCTGATCCTCTGGCTTGTCATACTGCTTCGTAGCCTCGTCAAGCTTTGGACGGAGCACACGCATCTTCGCACTTGACATATAGCTCTTCTTCACCATAGGATAGGTAATAACCTTGAGAATCAAGGTGATGAGGATAAGCACTACACCCATTGGGATCGCCAAGTCTTTGAGCCACTCAAAGAGATAGAGCGTGAACCAGCGGTTGATGTAGTGGAAGATAGTCCAGCCGAGATATACGAGACGCTCAAGCTCAAGATCCTTGCCGAATGCCGAACCCTCTTCTACATCCTGAAGAAGACGGAAGTCGTTAGGACCATAGTAGAACTCAAACTGTGTAGGATTTACTCCTGATGGATCAAACGCCGTCTTGAGCTTTGCCTCATACTGCTTCAGGTAGCCGTTACCGTTCTCTTTTTTATAAGGTATAGAGGTGAGCAGGGCATTGTCGGCGAAGTCATTCTTCGAAATCATCACGGCAGAGAAGTACTGGTTCTTGAAAGCCACCCAGTCAATCTTCTCCTCAACAGCCTCGTCTATTTCCTCGCTTGTCTCGCTCAGCTCGTCCGTACCACCGTCAGAGAAGTGGTAGGTGAGTGCAGAACGGTTGTTCTCGAAAGTGAAGCCCCTTTCCTGCTGACGCACGCGATCCTTCCAGTTGATGTTGATCTGTGAGTTGTTAGGATCAAAGAGACCAGCCATGCCGTTAGCCTTGATAGAGCAGCTCAGAAGGTAGTCCTTGTTGAGTGAATATGAAATCTCGAGAGTCTTGCCTTCAGCAGCCTTTGCCACGAAAGTCACCGATGACTTGGTCTGGGCGGTAGGTGTGAAGTAGAGATCCTGCGTTGAGATGTTCATCTGCTTAGCCACGAGGATGTAGTTCAACTGCTGGTCGTTGCCCTCGAAGAGCGTTACGTCCTTGTTGCCGTTGCGGTCCTTGTAGTCCTTTACTACTGCCTTGCTTACGGTAGCACCCTTTGAGCTGAGTGTGAGAGCCAGTTTCTCGTTCTCAAGAACGATGTCCTGTGCCTTGCCGTTGAGGGCTGAGTAGAAAAGTACGGTGGTGTCCTGATTCTCAAGGACAGCCTTAGCCTGTTCGAGTTTCTTAGCTTCTGCCTGCTTGCGCTCATTCTCCTGCTTAGCCTTTGTTACGGCTGCAATGGAGTCCTGCTGGTGCTGTGCACGAATCTCCTCCTCGGAAGGACGGCTGAACCAGCTGAATCCGAAAAGGACGGCGGCTATGAGAACAAAGCCTGTGATAGTGTTTTTATCCATTTATAGTTTTATTTGTTTATGCATGTTTTGACGAAGTCAAGGAACAGCGGATGCGGCTTGAGTACTGTGCTCTGGTACTCTGGGTGGAACTGTGTTCCGATGTACCATTTCAGCTCTGGTATCTCAACGATCTCAATGAGGTCCGACTCTGGGTTACGACCAACACATTGCATACCGTTCTCTTCGTATTCCTTTATATATTGGTTGTTGAACTCGTAGCGGTGACGGTGACGCTCCTTGATTTCCTCTGCCTTGTAGATAGCCTGTGTGCGGCTGCCCTGACGGAGTACACATTCGTATGCGCCGAGACGCATAGTGCCACCCATGTTTGAGATGTTCTTCTGATCCTCCATGATGTCGATGACATTATGCGTTGTCTTCTCGTCCATCTCGCGAGAGTCTGCATCCTGATAGCCGAGCACGTTGCGGGCAAATTCGATAACCATCATCTGCATACCGAGGCAGATACCGAATGTCGGAATGTCATGCTCACGGGTGTATTGAGCTGCGATTATCTTGCCCTCTATGCCTCTGTGTCCGAAGCCTGGGCAGATGAGAATACCATCCTGACCTGCAAGCTTCTCTGCTACGTTCTCCTTCGTGATGTGCTCTGAGTTGATGTAGGTGATAACCGTCTTGCGATCATTATACACACCTGCATGAAGGAGTGATTCACGTATTGACTTGTAAGCGTCCTGAAGGTCATATTTGCCCACAAGACCGATTCGTACCTCTTCCTTCGCGTTGCGACGACGCTCAAGGTATGACTTCCAAGGACCGAGAGCCGGAGTCTCGCCAACAGGTATTCCGAGCTTGCGGAGAATGGCAGCGTCAAGTCCCTGCTGCTGCATACTTACAGGCACCTCGTAGATGCTTGGGAGGTCTTCTGACTGAACCACGCACTCCAGATCCACGTTACAGAATGAAGCCACCTTCATGCGGACACCGTCAGAGAGGTGCTTCTCCGTGCGGAGAACGAGGATGTCAGGCTGAATACCTACTGACTGCAATTCCTTTACAGAGTGCTGAGTAGGCTTAGTCTTCAGCTCACCGGCAGCCTTGAGGTAAGGCACGTAAGTGAGGTGAATATTGATGGCGTTGCGTCCCATCTCCCAGCGGAGCTGACGAATAGCCTCAAGGAACGGAGCACTCTCAATGTCGCCGATAGTACCGCCGATCTCCGTGATGACGAAGTCGTACTGGCCCTTAGTGCCGAGATACTTAATGCAGCGCTTAATCTCGTCGGTGATATGAGGCACCACCTGAATGGTCTTGCCGAGATAGTCGCCTCTGCGCTCCTTGTCGATGACAGACTTATATATACGACCCGTAGTCATAGAGTTGGCGCGGGTAGTCTGAATGCCTGTGAATCGCTCGTAGTGACCGAGGTCAAGGTCGGTCTCCATACCGTCAGCGGTCACGTAGCACTCACCGTGCTCGTAAGGGTTGAGGGTACCGGGGTCGATGTTTATGTACGGATCGAACTTCTGAATCGTAATCTTGTAGCCGCGAGCTTGCAGCAACTTACCGATTGAAGACGAAATAATACCTTTTCCGAGGGACGAAACCACTCCGCCCGTCACGAAGATGTACTTTGTATCTGCCACGATGTTTGTGTATTTAAGTGTTGTTAATTATTTGTTTATCCTCAAAACAAGTTGCAAAATTACATAAAATTTTTCACATTAAGAAAAAATATTCGTTTTTTATTAGATATTTTATAATAATGTATGAAAAAACGACCATAAAACAAGTGGAAACGCAAAAATAAAGGTGTTCGGCTTTGATGCCAAACACCTTATTTCGCTTTCACATCATTCATGATTATTATTGTGATTTCCAACTCATTATTGTGTTGATCTTGTTATTGATTAATATGGTGTTAGTGGGGATGTTATTGTTTCGAGTTATATTTTCCAGTTCTTAACATTCTCATCAAAATATTTGAGTATTCCCTCATTTCCATCCTTCTTGGAAAATGTTGCTGCAAGATGGTTTGTTGCACGAGATATACCTACATAGAGGAATCTGCGCATCAACTCTGTAGATGCTCCATCTAATGCAGTATCGATGTTATGGAAGAATGCAACTTCAAATTCCATTCCTTTGACTTCCTTCATTCGGAATATTCTGACACATTTTGTTTGGGATGATGTTCTGCCATCTGTACAGTTTGCAATCTTAATGCTGTTAAGGCAATCCTGTTCTTCGAATAAGTCAACGAGTTCATCAACATCTTCATCGTCGCCTACGAATACAGCAACAGAAGGCATCTCGTCACCGTATTTCTTAAATACTTCAACGATACGTCTTGACATCCATTCTACCTTTTCTTCTTCATCATCAGATATAAATGCAAGAGGCTTTGCATCAGAATCATGCTTCAACTTCAATGTGTTGTATGGAGCTTCATAACCTCGCTCGTCTTCAAACATGCGTCTTGCCATTTCTACAAGAACTGGAGATTGACGATATGAAACAAGAAGTTCTACTACTTCAAGGTTAGGGAGTAGATTCTTGTCTTTTAAGATATTCCAGTTGGTAATACCATCTGCGTTAAGTCCTTGCATTGAATCACCACAAAGGGTAATGCTTGAAAACTCATAGTGACGCAATGAGGTTATCAGATAATAATCCAACCAAGAATAGTCTGTTGCCTCGTCAACACCAATAACATACTTGGCGTGCATCTTGTAGGCTTCGACATATTTGTTATTGCTTAATGCCTCAAAACGATTCTTTGATTTCTTGTAAATGCTGTATAATTGGCGGTTGATGAAGCCTACGAGCATGTGAAGTTCGTCAGGATGAAGTTGTTTGTTCTCCTTCTTGACATAAGACTCAAGCAGTCTCTTGTTATATGGTGTTGCATCAGGCTCTACCTGTTGTTTGCGGAAAAGCTTATAAAGGCGTGTAAATTGATTCAAGACTACATTTGAAAGACCTTTACAAAGGGATGCATAGTTTTTGACGAACCAATTGTATTCGCCGACCTTATCGAGATTGAGTTCTTCATGAAGAGGACTTATGATCTCTACTATTTCCTTTTGCCTTTTTGTAAGTTGGGTCTTACTATTGTAAGGTTTTAAACTTAGCTTCTTAACTAATGCTTTTAAGTGCTTGAATAGTTCTGCTTGAAAGTCGATGCTCTGGCTAACTGTAGTTTCCTCTTCATCCTCTTCTTCGTCTATTTCTTCTTCATCATCAGATGAAACGTATGTATCTTCTTGCCATTGGATGAAAAGTTCATTTAAGCGTGCAGCCATTTCCTCCTGTGCTTCAATCATCATTTGAAGCTCCATTGCTGCATCTTTTACAGCTTTGTCCAGAGAGTCTTCAACTTCTGTAACTTCTTTCTTGTATGAATCTTCAAGAGAATTAACCAAGCGCATCAAAGCGTCCATGTCTTTGATGTCTTCTGCTCTCTTACATAGAGATTTTATTTTTACAGCCAATGGATGCCATGAATAATCTGCCGTATTCATCTGATAAGCCGCAAGCATTTTCTTGGATATCTCTTTGATACAGAATTTCTCAAATGATGCAATAACCGTTTGAGGTTTCTTTATCATTACCTTATCAGCAGCATCCAATTTTGTTTTAAGTTTAAACGGACCATCTTTATCTGGATTGCGTAACTTATAGTGAATCATAAGATCATTGTTTAGCAATTCTAGAGTTGTGGTGTTGTTCTCGTTTGCACGCAAGTCTTCTTCTGTCATATTTCTTCTAAGATATGCCAGAAGCTGTTCTGTAGGAGAAAAGAATAACCAGTTATTGTGAATGAAGTGAGGATCTGTCAAACGGTGAACCTGCTCATTTGTAAGTGGATGCTCATACGAATCATCACCAGCTAATGCCTCGGGAGAGATTAAGAACTTTAGACGCTGAATCATGGTCGTTGTCTTACCTGTACCCGGACCTCCTTCGATAACAACAGGTACTCCATCGAAGATATGGCTACGCTTTGCCGTTTCCTGACTTGGATCCAGAATATGTTGAGAACGAAGTGAAACATCCTTGCGCACTACATCGTGAACAAGTTCTGTTTGCAACTCTTTATTTTTGTATCTTTCTTCTAGTTCTTCAATTCTCTGTAGACGTAGTCTTGCTTCTTCTTCCTTTATGCGTTCTTCCTCTTCACGTCGTTTTGCTTCTTCAGCCGCTATTCTTGCTTCTTCTGCAATACGTTCTGCTTCAATGCGAGCTGCTTCTTCTGCAATACGTTCTGCTTTAATGCGTGCTTCTTCAGCTTTACGTTCTGCTTCCTCACGTTCCAGACGTGCCTTCTCTGCTGTAGCTTTGCGATCTGCCTCTTGGCGTTTTTCCTCTTCTGCCTTTGCCCTTTCTTTGTCGAGTTGTAGCTTCATAGACTCACGGTCACGAAGCAACTGTTCAATATTCTTGTAAAGAATACGATCATCAGACTCATCATTGACGACAATACCCTCTATTCCAGAATATGTTGAACTATACACGGCTCTATTGAACACAAAGCCCGGGTATGAAGAAGCAATAACATTTGAATTTTTTCTTTTAATTTTACATTGGAACTCTCCATAAGTATGAAGAATAATCTCACCACCCAAAGGAGAGTTCTTGTAGATTGTCCTTCCTCTATCGAAGTTGTCAATAGGAGGTTGTGGGGTTGACCATCCTCTATTTGTTAGCCAGAATATTTCATCACGATCATAATTTGCTTCTGGATTTGTTAGATGACAATAAGCCCTTGCCACAGCATAGTTTCCGATGCCGTGAATCTTTTCGAGTTTGTGATGGTGCTTTATTGATTCGCCAATTTCAAGAATGGTTTCTTTTTTGTTTGTCATAATTTTATGCATTAACTCCCAAGTAATGCCCAACGGCCGACCAAAGCCTTTTTACGTTACAAGGGGGCGTGTTTGCTATTTTCCGCTATGCGGTATTGTTAGGTTGATGTTGGAGTTTAGTAGAACTGGAGCTAATCCAAGGTTCAGATTAAGTGCAAAGGTAATAAAAATATTTAGAATAAGAATATAGGTGTGTGAATAAAGATGCAAAAAAATGTAGAAAACGATATTTTTTTATAGATTCAATAGCGATTTTTCCTTATATTTCTCCAATTTGATGCCATTATATATCTCAATCGCTCCTTTTGCTGGCTTAGGAAGTATGTGTGCTCGGATTCCTTTGGCGTGTTTCTTTACTTGCCATTTGTTATTGTTTTCCCCTTGCTGATAATCCTATGAAAGCCCAATCTTCCTCCTAAGATAATCCATCGATAATCCATCGATAATCCATCGATAGTCCATCATTTCGATGGAGCAGCGATGGACAAGCGATGGAGCAGTAACGGAGGAAGAGCGGAGGAAGAGCGAAGGAAGAGTGGAGTAACAATGGAGAATAAACGCGGGTGATTTTCCTGCATAATTTGTTCTTGCAAAACGAGCGGTGCGACTTCATATTGAAAAAAAACGCCAAACATTTGCATATTGCGGATTCTTTTTGTAACTTTGCATCTAATTTCCACATATACCAGTACGTATTATGACAAAGAAACTTGTTTGCATTGTAATGACGATGTTCATAACTCTCTCAGTCAATGCACAGTTACAACACTATATGGACTCTCTTTCCATCTGCAAGGCTCGTATAGATTCCTTGCAGCGTTCACTCGATTCCCTTCGCAATGGCAATGCCGCCAATGGGAAGTATTTCCGTCTGTTCGCGCCTCTGACATTCTATCCTGATGTGGTGGAGAGCGTGATGGGTGGTAATGGCAATGGGAAGAATAGCTCGGCTCTGGATGAGGTAATCAACAATGCCTTGCTTAGGAACTATCTGAAATATCCGGAGCTTGTGGAGACAACCGCTTGTAAGTTGCATAAGATGGCATCTGCGGCTGAGTCAACTCCTACGGCTCCTGTAAGGAGAAAAGTAGAGGTGGTTCATGATGATGCAGATACTAAGGAGGCGGCTTTGCCTTCAGATTCCCCTGTAAGACTGGAGATATTCAAACCAAACTTCTGGAAGTTCTCTGGTGACTATAACCTTCAGTTTATGCAGAACCATTTCTCAAAGAACTGGTATAAGAGTGGTGATGATAACCTCTCGGCAGTTGCCAATGTGATTTTGCGATACAACTATAACAATCAGCAGAAGATAAAGTTTGACAATCAGCTTGAGATGAAGGTGGGTGTTCAGAATTCGCCAGCAGACACCATTCATAAGTTCAAGACAACTTCCGACCTCCTTCGTTATACGGGAAAGCTCGGTTTGCAGGCAACGAAGAAGTGGTACTATACGTTCCAGATTCTTGCCACCTCGCAGTTTGTGAGGGGCTATAAGAGTAATGATCCAATGGTTTATTCTGATTTCTTCTCTCCTTTTGAGTTGAACTTTTCTGTCGGTATGGATTACAACATTGATGCCTTTAACAGGAAACTTACTGGTTCTCTTCACATAGCTCCTCTGGCTCATAACTTCAAGCATGTGTCTCGTCTGGATCTCGCCACTCGTTATGGTATTCCAGAAGGGCATCATGGCATGAACGACTGGGGTTCTCAGTTTACTGCTAACATAACGTGGATTCCTACGGACAAGATTAAGTGGGGCACTCGTCTCTATGCCTACACCACATATTCAAGAGCGGTGGTTGAGTGGGAGAATACCTTCTCATTCGCTTTCAGCAGATATATTTCTGCCCAGGTGTTCCTATATCCTCGCTTTGATGATGGTGTGAAGAAAATGGAAAACCACAGCTATTGGCAGTTCAAGGAGTATCTGTCGCTGGGATTCTCGTATTCGATGTAAAAAGCGGCCTCTCCCCCCGCCCTCCCCCGTAGGGAGGGAGCCGGAGAACCTAAAAATGAGGAAAATGAAAAGTGAAAAATGGCTGATTTCAAAAATGATATAACGGCTCTTTCGCCTTCCGGCACTCCCCCTCGGGGGAGCGGGAAGGGGGGCCGCCTCAATCCCGAACTTGATTTAGCTTGGAATATCATAGCTAATACTGATACGCATTTGTTCCTGACGGGTAAGGCGGGAACGGGCAAGACCACTTTCCTTCGTGAGTTGCGTAGGAAAGTGCCTAAGCGTATGATTGTGGTGGCTCCTACGGGTATTGCCGCTATAAATGCCGAGGGCGTGACTATTCATTCCTTCTTTCAGTTGCCTTTCGGTCCTCAGATTCCGGGTACTCAGTATGGCAATAACAAACGCTATGCCTTCCGTAGGCAGAAACTGAGACTAATCCGCTCTGTTGACCTTGTGGTAATCGACGAGATTTCGATGGTGAGGGCAGATCTGCTTGATGCCATAGATTCTGTATTGAGACAATATCGCGACAAAAACCGTGCCTTTGGCGGGGTGCAGATGTTGATGATTGGAGATATGCAACAGTTGGCACCTGTGGCTCGTGAGGATGAATGGGCTATGCTTCGTCCTTACTATGATACTCCTTATTTCTTCTCAAGTAAGGCGCTTCAGCAGACGGATTTCGTTACTGTAGAGCTTCAGCATGTGTATCGCCAAAGTGATCCGTTGTTCGTGAACCTTCTCAATAAGGTTCGTACAAATACCGTTGATGCTGAGACCTTGCAGACGCTTAATCAGCGTTGTATTGCTGGTTTTAATCCTCCGAAACAAGAGGGCTACATAAGACTTGTGACGCATAACTCACAGGCAGATAGCATCAACCAACAGGAACTTGACAAGCTTGATGTTCCTGCCTATCATTATGATGCAACTGTATGGAAGGATTTCCCTGAATTGTCATTCCCTACTGAAAAGACTCTTACCTTGAAACTTGGTGCTCAGGTGATGTTTATAAAGAATGATTCATCGCCAGAAAAGAGATATTACAACGGCATGATAGGTGAGGTCGTGGATATAGACGTTGATCACATACAGGTGCGTCCTTCAGGGCAGTCGAATGTCATTGATGTTACTCCAGAAGAGTGGCAGAATATGAAATATGAGCTTGACGAGAAGACGAAAGAGATACATGAGACCGTTGTCGGTACGTTTACTCAATACCCTTTGAAAACGGCTTGGGCAATAACCGTACATAAGTCTCAGGGATTGACCTTCGAGCATGCCATTATAGATGTGCAACATAGTTTTGCGCATGGCCAGACTTACGTAGCCCTCTCTCGTTGCAAGTCTTTGGAGGGTATGGTTCTTGCCGCTCCTATACCTCAGTATGCTATCATAAATGATAAGACGGTTGAGACTTTCCAGGAAGATCCAAGGCATAAGTCGCCTGATGATCAGAAGCTCGACCAGATGCAGAGGCATTATCTGCTTAGGACGATCGAGGATTTATTCTCTTTTGCACAGATAAGGTTTGCTTATGGTGACCTTATTCGCCTTATGCGTGAACATTTCTATTCTTCTGCAAACAAGCAATATAATGCGTGGGTGGAATCTTCTGAATCCTTTAAGAAAAAGGTGGATGATGTGGCTGTAAAGTTCCATAATCAGTATCAGAATATAGTTCTTACGGAGGTTGACTATCAGAGTTCTGAGCTACTTCAGGAACGACTGAAAAAAGGTGCTGATTATTTTGAGCAGCAGTTGACCGATACCTTTACGCTTCTTACAAAGACGGCTCTCGTCACTAATAATAAGATGGTGAAGGAGCGTCTGGATAATCTCATGCAGAATTTCAATGACTTGGTGAAGTTCAAGATGCTTCTCCTTCACTATGTTGCTCATAATGGACTCTCTCTTCAGCCTTACCTTCAGGCAAAGGCTAAGATCTCGCTTTCGCTTGATGATGATGAGAAGGAAAATAAGGATAAGGGGAAGAGCAAAAAGTCTGAGGGTAACTCAGCTCCCTCCCTACGGGGGAGGGCGGGGGGAGAGGCCGCAAAGAAGCCAAAGGTGACGATGGATATGAAGCAGGAAAAAGCTCTTGAAATGTATCTTGAGGGTAAACTCGTGGAGGATATAGCCAAGGAGATGGGAGTTGTTGATAGTACGGTTTATAGCTATCTGCTACCTTCTGTCACAAGTGGCAAACTCCCTCTTAACCATCTCTTTGAGCAGAAGAAGATAGATGCTGTTAATAGATATCTTGATGCTAATCCTTCTGCAACAGCCAAGGATGTTGTTGAGGCCTTGGGGCGTGAGGATTATGGATATGGCATAGTGAAGTGCTGTATGGCGGTAAGACAATTAACAATTAATAATTGACATGCCTGTCTGTGCAAACTTTCCGTATGGAATGTGACGCCAATACGCTTCCGTGTTAATTGTTAATTATTAATTGTTAATTTTAAGAACCTTCCTTGTGTGGTAAAGATATACATCGCAAGTCCGATAACGTGGACTCCTGCCATTACCCAGAACATAACATCATAGCCCATATATTCGGCTATTACTCCTCCGAGGAGTATGCCAAGACCTAAACCCAAATCCCATGAGGTGAGGATCGTGCTGTTGGCTGTACCTCTTTCATTATGATGCGCTATGGCAATAATCATGTTCTGGAAAGCTGGCCACATGTGTCCGTTGCCAAAACCTATGAGGATGGCAGAGGCATAGTAAGGGATGAAGTTCAAGGCTGTATCACATGAGAAAAGGTTTAATAGATAAGGACCTGCAATGAAAATGCCAAAGCCGAAGGTGGATAGTATTATGCCTTCCATAGCATTATGCGTGAGCTTTCCCTGACGAAGAGCCTTGTTGCCGATAAGACGAGATACGATAAGACCTATGGAGAGAAGGAGAAAATATGTTCCCGTGCCGCTTGTTATGCCTAAATGCTCCTTGCCATATATAGCAAGGTAGTTGCTCAACACTCCCCAGCAGAAACCGAAGAAACATATGTTTACGGCAAGAAACCATCCTCGTACAAGGAAGAAACGGTCGAGTGAGAATTTAAACTTTATTCTGTCTTTTGGCTTCTCGTTCTTTACATCAAGCGTATAGGTATTTATGAACCCTATACCTGCAATTATGAAAGCAAGCCAGAACATTAGTTGAAAATCGTGCGTGTGAGTATAGATGAAAAGTCCTACGGTAGGAGCTATGGCAGATGCGAGGTTGTTGCTCATTCCATAGAAACCTATGCCCTCGTTTCGTCGTGAGGCAGGGAGAACATCAATAGCCATAGTGGAATTTGCAACGGTCGTAGCCCCGAAAGGACCACCGTGAAGTGTTCTGAAAAGGGCGAATGCAAGAAGGCTTCCTGCGATGAGATAGCTTCCGAAGAATATGAAATACACGAATAGTACCACGAGAAGCACAGTCTTACGTGCAAAGTTATCTACCATATAACCGCTGAACAGTCGTATGATAAGGGCAACGAGGGTATATCCAGAGAGAACAAGTCCGATGGTGTCCTTTGAGGCTGAGAAAGTCTCGCTAAGATAGAGGGGTAGGAGTGGGGTTATAAGATAAAATGAAAAGAACAGGGTGAAGTTTGTAAGCATCACCTTGTTGTAGTTCTTGTTCCAAAGTTTTTCCTTTTGCATGACTTTACTCTTTCTACTTTAGCCTTTACTCTTTTCTAAAAATTCCCCCTCGTTTCACAACGAAGGGGAACAACAACACAAACACAAATAAATCCCCAGGCTTATTGAGACACCCGGGGCCTCTTGATATCTTTTATTCTAAATCGAATAGTCGTTTTAATCCACCGTCAACTCCAGAGAAGCCCATGAAGGCAAGTGATAGGAGTGAAGCAGTAATCAGGGTAATACTGACACCTCTGAGACTCTTTGGTATTGCAGAGAATTCGAGATGCTCACGAAGACCAGCAAACAAAATTAGTGCCAGGCCAAAGCCTATTGCTGATGCAATTGCATAATCGAGTGACATTAGTAGTGAATAATTCTTCTGAACCACCGAGATTGCCACACCAAGTACGGCACAGTTTGTGGTAATCAAAGGAAGGAAAACACCAAGAGCCTGATAGAGTGGTGGTGAAACCTTCTTGAGAATTATCTCGACCATTTGGACGAGTGCAGCAATAACCAGAATGAATGTAAGTGTCTGGAGATACTGCAATCCGAATGGGTTGAGCACATACACCTGCAACAACCATGTCACGAGTGTTGATATTGCCATTACGAACGCAACTGCCGCAGACATACCGAGTGAAGTGTTTATCTTCTGGCTTACTCCGAGGAACGGGCATATTCCAAGGAACTGCGACAAGACGATATTGTTTACGAATATCGCTGCTATAAATATCAATATAAATTCCATAACATCTTTTGGTTTACGGATTAATATAGGTATTTATTCCTATATAACGCATCATGTATTTATTTATTATCTTTTTCGTTAATTTTCTTACAACTTTATTCTTTACTACTTGTTTTTCAACCTATTTAATAGGGCAATTATGAAACCTAATGTGAGGAAAGCACCTGGAGGTAGGATGAATACAAGCATACTGAAATCCTCAGGTAAGAGTCGGAAGTTGAAGATTGTACCGTTGCCTAATAGCTCACGGAAGATACCGAGTATGGTTAGTCCGAATGTAAAGCCTAATCCTATGCCTATACCGTCACAGGCTGATGCCAATGGGGTGTTCTTTGCAGCAAAAGATTCTGCACGACCAAGAATGACACAGTTTACTACGATAAGAGGTATGAACAATCCGAGTGACTTGTTTACATCTGGAAGATAGGCTGCAAGACAGAACTGGACTATGGTGACAAGAGTCGCGATTACGACAATATATACAGGGATATGCACCATGTCGGGTGTCAGTTTCTTGATGAGTGAGATGACTATGTTAGAGCATATAAGCACTACCATGGTGGCAAGTCCCATCATAAGACCATTCAAGGCACTTGTAGTAGTGGCAAGTGTAGGACACATGCCAAGCATCAGGACAAAGGTTGGATTCTCCTTTACGATGCCATTTATTATTATTCCGAGTTTTGACATAGTTTAATTACCCTCTTGCTTTGAGGCACCGGTGCTTGCATCGGTACCCTTGTCCATATATGTGTTGTATGCCTGTTGAATGGCACGTAGGAATGCTCGTGAGGTGATTGTTGAGGCTGTTATTGCATCCACGTCACCACCATCATTGCTTACTGTAAGGTTGGCATTTTGTGGGTTAAGCCCAATGATACATGCCTTTCCGCCTTTACCTCCGTTCTCTACTTTCTGAAACCAGGTGTCTGCCTTTGCACCAAGCCCTGGTGTCTCGGCTGTTTCAAGGATGGTGTAGCCCAGTATCTCGCCGTTGTCGTTGAAACCTACGAGTACGGTAAGGTTACCTCCGAAAGCGTTAGGGTCAGTTGATTGAATGGCAGTTCCCTTGTCTGTCTCATATACGATGAAGTTCTGTTTTTTGCCGTTGATATGGCGTGTTATTTCATATTTATTCTCAACGGAACACTTACCGCCTATCACCTGTTCGATACCTGTGTTGAGTGTATTTTCTGCTGCTGCATCACGAGGAGCCTGAGTGACATTGTTTACAAGTGCAAGGAGACCTCCGCATAGTACTGCGACAGTTGTCAGTACACCTACCATGTTTGGTAGAGTTGATTTTAGCTTTTCCATGTTCAGACCTCCTTATTTTTCTTTTATAGCTCCAAAACGCTCAGGCTTCACGTATGTATTGATAAGTGGAGTGAAAGCGTTCATGATTAGGATTGCGAATGACATACCCTCTGGATATGCTCCCCAGTTACGTATCACTATTGTCAGTACGCCTATGGCAATGCCGTAGATTATTTGTCCCTTATGCGTCATTGGTGATGTGACATAGTCAGTAGCCATGAAAATAGCACCAAGCATGAGACCTCCAGAGAGAATAACCTGAAGTGGATTTGCGTAGATAGGATTTGAGATGTGCATAAGTCCTGAGATTACAAATACAGTACCTATGATGCTGACAGGAATATGCCATGTTATGATCTTTTTCCAGAGCATGAAGACAAGTCCGAGGATAAGAGCTAAAGCACATACTTCGCCTATTGTACCTGCGCCCATGCCATTTTGTGTATTGCCAATGAGTAGATCCATAGCAGACGGCATCTTTTCGAGATAACTTATATCACCAGTCTTTATGGCTGTCTTCATCAGGGAAAGAGGTGTTGCTCCTGTCGTGGCATTAATATAAGATGTGAGTTGTCCTTCAACAGGCCATGATGTCATGGCTGTTGGGAAAGAGACGAGCAAGAAACATCGGCCAACAAGTGCAGGGTTAAAAGGGTTTTGTCCCAGTCCTCCGAATGTCATCTTACCAACGCCGATAGCAATTAATGCACCTATGATGATCATCCACAAAGGGAAGTTGGACGGTAAGTTCATGCCAAGAAGAATGCCTGTCACAATGGCAGAGCCATCGAGAAGTGTCGGTTCTCTCTTTAGGAGAGCTTTGCATATAGCCCACTCAAAGAACATGCAGGCGGCCACACTCACAAGGCATACTATGGCAGAGCCAAGGCCGAAGAAGTATAATGAAGCGAGTAATGCAGGAAGCAATGCTATCACTACACCATACATATTCTTCTCGACACTATCTGTGCCGTGTGCATGTGGGGAAAGTGAAACTATTAATTTAGACATTATATTAATTTATTCAGCTTTCACATAGTTCAAGTTACAGGTTTTAGTTTTGGGATTTTAGGCTTTCTGGTAAACGATGCAAACCTTATAACCAGCAAACCTCAAAACCTTGCTACCCATAAATTGAACTTGTGAAACTTTTGTTTAACTCTATTTTGCTCTTGATTTTAAAATTCCCATAACCGTCTGCTTGCCAAGGCGTATGTTGTCAAGTAAAGGACGGTGGGCAGGACAAGTGAACTGGCATGAGCCACACTCAATACATGAAGTTACCATCTCGTTTTCTAGAAGTTCCCATTTATTTAGCTCACTTCCTTTGGCAAGAAGATAAGGCTCAAGTCCCATAGGGCATACACTTACACACTTAGCACAGCGGATGCAGGGCTGAGCCGCCTTGCGGTGTGCATCCTCATTTGTAAGGATCGTGATTGAGTTCTGACCTTTGCCCACTGGAACATCAAGCGAATTTACTGCCTTGCCCATCATGGGGCCACCTGCGAGAATCTTATTGTCACCCTCAGGCAAACCACCGCAAAGGTCTATTAGTTCTCCGAATGTAGTGCCCATGCGAACAAGAAAATTACTTGGTTTCTTCAGTTTCTTGCCTGTTACTGTGGTATAGCGTTCAAAGAGAGGCTTATTCTTCATAACTGCTTCATAAACAGCTACCGCCGTTCCTGCATTCTGAACAATGGCACCAACATTCACAGGGATTGCCGGAGGTGCGGGTACTTGTCGTCCGATGACAGCATCAACCAATTGCTTCTCACCACCCTGAGGGTATTTCTTTGCCAGAGGCACCACCTCTATATTCGTGATGTTCTTTTCTTTGAGTTTTCTTGTGAGTAGTTCAATGGCTGCTGGCTTGTTGTTTTCAATTCCTATATAACCTTTATCCACCTTAGCACCAGCCATGAGGATTTTTACGCCTTCTATCAATTCGTCACTTCTCTCAATCATCAGTCGATAGTCGGAAGTGATATAAGGCTCACACTCCACACCGTTGATGATCACGCATTCAGCTTTGGCATCTGGGGGAGGGCATAGCTTAATGTGGGTAGGGAAGCAAGCACCACCCATACCTACTACTCCTGCTTTTTTAATTTTGTTTACTATTTCCTCTGGAGTAAACTCTGGGTGAGACTCTAATGTTTCAAGCTTATCTGAACGATCAATACTATCTTCCCATTCATCACCTTCTACGGTTATTGTTATAGCTGGTTGTTGATAGCCAGAAGCATTTATTGCATTATCAACCTTGTGTACTGTGCCTGAAACGGAAGAATAGATATGTGCACTGACGAAACCTCCTGCCTCTGCTATGAGAGTGCCGACCTTCACCTTGTCACCTTTCTTCACGACAGGCTTGGCAGGAGCACCTATGTGCTGACTCATTGGAAAGATAGCAACCTTGGGCAGTGGTGCCTGTTGGGTCATGGCATCATTGCTTAGCTTATTCTCTTCTGGGTGAATACCACCTATGCGGAATGTTCTTATCTTCATACTGTCAGAGTTTTAGGTGTTTGTTTTACAGGAGGAAGCTCAAAGGTGCACTTAATGGCATTTGTAGGACATTCACGAACACAAAGTCCACAAGCCTTGCACTTGTTGAAATCAATATATGAGAGATTGTTTTCAATGGTGATAGCCTCGAACTTGCACACCTTTTGGCATTTGCCGCAACCTATACAGGCAGCACCGCAAGCCTTTCTTGCTACCCCGCCTTTGTCTTTGTTCTGACACGCTACCCATACTCTACGGGCATTGTCCTTTATAATTTTACCCTTGTTCCTGAGTTCTATTATATGCCTTGGGCAAGCCTTCACGCAAGCACCGCAAGAGGTACACTTGTCTGCGTTAACCTCTGGAATGCCAGTCTCTGTATTTATTTTGATAGCATCAAACGTACAGGCACGTTCACAGTCCCCACCTCCCACACATCCAAAACCACAGGCAGTCTCACCTGCTCCTGTTGAATTTATTGCCGTACAAGTGCGAAGACCGTCATAGACTACTGTCTTTGGACGAACTGCACAAGTGCCTCCGCATCTCACAACTGCAACCTTAGGCTCAGAGTTTGCAACTGCCATACCGAGAAGGGTTGCTACCTTTCTCATACATTCTGCACCGCCTACAGGGCACATTAGTCCTTCTATCGAACCTACGTCTGCTCCTTTCACAAGTGCATCTGCCATTCCTGAGCAGCCAGGGTATCCGCATCCTCCACAGTTTGCTCCAGGTAACAAATCAAGCACCTGCGGTATGCGTGGATCCTCCTTAACAGCGAATTTTGTAGAGCACGCGTATAGTATAGCCGCTGCTATGAGGGCTATTGCTCCAAGTGCAAACGCTGCTGTAAAAATGAAGTTCATAATGGTTTTTATAGTTTATTATGTTAGATTTAAGTAATGTCTTGTGTTTTGGTGATTAGGGCTTTTAGCGAGAGTGTATCTCTACCCCCTAAGTTTCTCAATCTGGAAAACAAGCACTTTCTGCATCCTATTCCTGAGTCTATATACTAAGATGTAGTAAGGCACAAGTGATGCCAGACCAATGAGAGCGGCTAATGCTTCTGATAGACCGAACAGTAGGATAGGGATTGTTATAGATAGCATCATAATGACTAGCGGAATGACGAAACCGAGGTTTACGGCCTTTGCTCCAACTGATGCTGAGGCTATAACATTGACCTTTTCTCCAACAGAGAAGTGTGTGGTATCATTGGTATATACATCTATCATCTTCTCTTTGCTTTCTGACGAAGTGCAATGACTTGACAGCTTGCAACTCGAACATGCACTATGTCGGATGATGCGCACACGCACAACTCCACTTTCGATAGTGTCTATGATTCCTTCGTGGGAAATAGTGTTTGCCATTAGTGCTGCTTTCTATAGATAGGTTTTCCTTATTAGGATCTCGATGGTATTTTTTGTGAAACACATCTTCAATCCTCAGATTGTAAGGTCTACATTGCAATTGCAAAAGTAATACAAACTTTTTGTTTTTACAAATTTTTATTCGGAATTTTGACTAATTTCGGCAAAAAACACGTTTTGTACCCTATTTCCTTTGGTTTTTTCGGATTTTTCTCGTAATTTTGCAACTTCAATATAAAAACTCAAGTTTCGCATGCTCCACTTGATAGTGGAGAGTAAGGGGATAAGTTGCAAACTTGTGACAGGATATTTGCTTTAATGTACGATTCTAAAAGAAATCAATACGACCACTATGTAGTGGATCGGGAGGCTCAGCTTCTCGATTGGATGCTTGCAACTCTTCCAGGTTCTAAAACCAAGACAAAGGCCATTCTTCAGGGGCATGGCATAAAGGTTGACGGCAAGCAGGTCACTCAGTTTGACTTTCTGCTCAAGCCGGGAATGAAGGTGAGCGTCAGCAAGTCGAAGAAGAACGACACGTTCAAGAGCCGATACGTGAACATTGTCTATGAGGATCGCTGGCTCGTTGTCGTAGAGAAGAAGACAGGAATTCTTTCTATGGCTGCTGGACATAGTTCGCTGAACGTGAAGAGCGTGCTTGATGACTATTTCAAGCGTACACGCCAGAAGTGTACCGCCCATGTGGTGCATCGTCTTGACCGTGACACCAGCGGACTTATGATTTACGCAAAGGATATGCAGACAGAGCAGCTTCTTGAGCATGACTGGCATGGAACGGTGTTCGACCGCCGATATGTGGCTGTAGTAAGTGGTGAGATGGAGGAAGATGAGGGAACAATAGCCAACTGGCTGAAGGATAACAAGGCATACGTCACATTCTCTTCTCCTGTGGATAATGGAGGTAAGTATGCCGTTACTCATTTCCATACTTTAAAACGCACCACAGAGCACTCGCTCGTTGAGTTCCGTCTTGAGACTGGTCGTAAGAACCAGATACGTGTTCATACCTCGGATATGGGGCATCCTGTGTGCGGTGATATCAAGTACGGCAATGGTGATGACCCTCTTCATCGACTCTGCCTTCATGCCTACGTGCTTTGCTTCTATCATCCGGTAACAGGTAAGCCAATGGAGTTTGAGACTCCAATCCCGGCACAGTTTAGGGCGATGTTTAAGTAAAGCCCACCAATAGCCCCTCACCCGCCCTTCGGGCACCCTCTCCCCAAGGGGCGAGGGGGAAGTATGTATTAAAAAATCAGAGGAAATAAATAGAACAAAGGCTTGTAGCTCAAAAGCGTAACTTTTCCCTCGCCCCTTGGGGAGAGGGTGCCCAAAGGGCGGGTGAGGGGCCGAGCTTTTTATATGAGTAACTTCGGATATTACATAGCATGTCTTATCGTCATCATCATAGGCGTGTTTATCGTCAAGAAGGTGGTGAGTTGCATGATTCGGGCGGTAGTAGGCTTGGTTGTAGCAATAATCCTTGCCTATGTCTATTTCATGTATTTGAGATAGTCTGCAGAAGAAAGAATAATGAATAAATAATATTAACATGCCTTTCACATTCCTGCTCCCTCTATACGGGAGAGGGCGGGGGAGAGGCCTTAAAACACATTAAAAAATTATGGAAAGAGACCAGAAGATTTTTGACCTCATTGAGCAGGAGCACCAGCGTCAGCTCAAGGGAATCGAGCTTATCGCTTCAGAGAACTTCGTCAGCGATCAGGTGATGGAGGCTATGGGTAGTTATTGCACAAACAAGTATGCTGAGGGTTATCCAGGCAAGCGTTACTATGGCGGTTGTCAAGTTGTTGACCAGATTGAGCAGCTTGCTATCGACCGTGCATGTAAGCTCTTCGGTGCTGAGTATGCTAACGTACAGCCTCACTCAGGTGCTCAGGCTAACGCAGCCGTTCTCCTCGCTGTTCTTAAGCCAGGCGACGTATTCATGGGCCTTAACCTTGATCACGGTGGTCACCTCTCTCACGGTTCACTCGTTAACACATCTGGTATCCTCTACAAGCCTGTAGGTTACAACCTCAACAAGGAGACTGGTCGTGTTGACTATGACGAGATGGAGAAGCTCGCTAAGGAGCACAAGCCGAAGCTCATCATCGGTGGTGGTTCTGCTTACAGCCGTGAGTGGGATTACGCTCGTATGCGTAAGATTGCTGATGAGGTTGGCGCTCTTCTCATGATCGATATGGCTCACCCAGCAGGTCTTATCGCTGCTGGTCTTCTTGAGAACCCTGTTAAGTACGCTCACATCGTTACAACAACTACTCACAAGACTCTCCGTGGTCCTCGTGGCGGTCTTATCCTTCTCGGTAAGGACTTCGACAACCCATGGGGCTACACAACTCCAAAGGGTGTTGTCAAGAAGATGTCACAGCTCCTCAACTCTGCTGTATTCCCAGGTCAGCAGGGCGGTCCTCTCGAGCACGTTATCGCTGCTAAGGCTGTTGCCTTCGGTGAGTGCCTCAAGCCTGAATGGAAGGAGTACGCTTCTCAGATCAAGAAGAACGCTGCTGTGCTCGCTGATGAGCTTACAAAGCGTGGCTTCATGATCGTTTCTGGCGGTACCGACAACCACTCTATGCTCGTTGACCTTCGTTCTAAGTATCCAGATCTTACTGGTAAGGTTGCTGAGAACGCTCTCGTTGCTGCTGACATCACAGTTAACAAGAACATGGTACCATTCGACTCTCGTTCTGCATTCCAGACATCAGGTATCCGTCTCGGAACTCCAGCTATCACAACACGTGGTGCTAAGGAGGATCTGATGGTTCAGATTGCTGCATGGATTGAGGAGGTTCTCAACGATCCAGAGAACGAGGCTGTAATCGCTAAGGTTCGTGGTGAGGTTAATGAGAAGATGAAGAACTATCCTCTCTTCGCTTGGTAAACCGCTGATTATAGTGTAAAGTAGAAAGTGTAAAGAGTAATGTAGATAGATACGTCAGGTACAAAATATCATCCTGACAAACTACATTACACTTTACACTTTCTACTTTACACTTTTAATTCTTGATTTCTTCCCGTTTTTTTCTGCAATAAAGAATTGCGGCTCATTGGGAAGAAGGTATATTTTGTCGGGTTTTATGTCTTCTAATTGCTTGAATAGCCTGACATCTTTTTCTGAGTTTTTCTTGTAGGATATCCCCTCGCTATTTTTATCTTCCCTGAGATACCACACTACACCATCGCTTGTCTTTACCAGAACCGCATCGAGTTTCTTGTGCTCAGCATCTGTATAGATAGGATATTCGGTCATCACAGAGTCGCAGAAGAAACCGTCTATTTCCACTTCTGCCTCCCTCATCAAAAGTCGTTCTGCCTTGGGATGCCCACAAACACCTTGCGCAAACATTGAAGTCCACGCCGCGCAAACCAAGATAACTACAACCAATCTTTTCATTTCTTTTATTCAACTTTTATAAGTTCTGCAAAGACTTTTTTGATCGTTTCTACGCAGGTTTTCCCAACTTTCGAAACAAAAATGTCAATATTACAAATAACGTGCAATTTTTTGCTTTGTTGTGAATTTTGTCTCGAAAAAATGGGTGGCGTAATGCTCTTGCCCTTAAAAATTTTTTACTATCTAGGGCTATTACACCATATTTATACCTCCGCTTATCCTTCGCTTCTAGTTCGCTTCTAAACCGTTCCTATGAATGGGCGAAAAATGGGACTTGCATCGAATTTGGTAGGGACTTGCTTGGGACTTACATCGGATTTGGAAAATTACAATTACAATATTACAATAAAAAATGTACGTGCTATATAAAGTATGTATGCCCAAATTTAATTGTAATTATTGTAATTGTAATTGTCGATAGGTTTTGTACTTGACACGAGGATAACTATCATTACTTATGATTGTGCAATTCTTTTATGAACTTTTCCAATTCCTCATCTGGAATAATCTTGAGGAACGACTCAAAGAATCCACCACTTGCAGTACCGATATTAAGAACCTTACCATTAGGATCTACGAGTACGAAAGTCGGAATCGCAGTTACGCCATAAGCAGCCGATGGATTCACACCTCTTTCGTGATCATTCCATTCATGATAGCTTGCTTGGTTTTCATCCTCCATCCAAAACTGTTCAGGATCTTGCGACACAGCTATCAATTCCAGCTTTTCTTTATGCTTTTGGTAAAGCGATTCGAGAGTCGGCTTTATTGCCATGCAAGGTCCGCAGAATCGTGAGGTAAACTCAATCAAGGTATATTTTCCTTTGAATTCGCTCAAGTGATGCTTTTTGCCCTTACGATCGAATAATGTATAATCTTGCATCTGCTCGCCAACCTTCACAAGCTCATTTGTAATCCAAGGTTTCATTTTTTCTACATATGGATGATTCATAACCTCTTGTGGGAATTTCTTGATTATCTCACGAACCTTATCAATAACGCCTGAGGTGCGAAAATAAGGTGCCATTTCATACATCTCGCAAAGCATTCGGTGGCTGTATGGTCTGTCTTTCATGAAATCAGCCAGCGCAGCATAGTATTTAGGCTTTATGGCTTTTATCTTTTCCTGTAGTGCACGGTCTTCCGCAGTAGCCTTTTCACGTTCTTCCTCTGTCAAAGAGTCATCAGAACGTTTTTCGTATGCCAAGCTTGATTTGTCTGTAAGGTCATAATAATCTGGCACATGTTCCTTGGCAAACTGGTTATAGGCATTATTTTCCTTTTGATCAAAGGTTTCACTATCTATATTCCAGTATCTTATTGCATGATTACCATCACCATATACTTTTACCCTACCTCCAGATTTCGCATAGATAGTTGCACTTGAAGCATAGTGAAATAGGCGAAAGATATCCTCCTCGGATTTTGGAAGAACGGCTACACGGAACTTCCCTCCTTTAACCATGATTTTTTGCTCTTCATATTCTCCCTCGCGTATAAGCTGAAGGTGAAGACCATCAGGCATATTTACTACAACACCTTCTATTATAACGGAATCAAGAGGTGCAGAGCTTGAATTTTGAGATTCCTGTGCCTGACCAGCCATAGCGCATAGTGCAAGCAACGATGCTATGATGTTTCTTTTCATTTGGTTTACGTTAGTATAAATTGATTTATAATTTTGTTTTGACTACAAAGTTATGTAATTTCTTTGTGAAATCAAACGTTTGCAACGAAAACTTGAAGAATAGGATGTTTTTTAACGATAAAACAATGCTAATCCTTTGTTTTTTGACAATAGAGAGAAGAGAAATGCAAATATATCTGACGAATCATTCTTGTTATTCGTTTTTTATTATTACCTTTGCACTCGCAAAAAATACATCCTACTGGAATCTCTTATGAAGACAATTAGATTGTTTTTGTTCATGATAACGACTTGCATGACTTTATCTTCATGCGAGTTGCTTTGCCTCTTCTTGGACGAAACTGTAAACTCTGAATATGAGCAAAAGAAAAAGCAGAAGAAGACAAAGAAACAGAAGACCGTAGAAAAACTGAATACGGCATATCCTACGCTTTAATGATGAAATGACAATGAAGATAAAGATAAGGAATATTATTATGACAACTGTCTTGATGCTTGGTGGCTTTGTGTCAACTCTGGCACAGGATGTTACGGATAGTACAGAGGTGAAATCCGAGGTTAAGCCAAAGCGCGAATTTGACAGATGGGGCGTTTGTCTTGACGGCTCTACTATGTTTAATGGATTTTCAAGTCAAACCATGATAGGGTGGGGCTTGCAAGGGTGTTATAGGTTTAACACCAATTTTAATGTCGGTTTGGGTTTACGAATGCTCTATTGGGAAGGATGTTCTGAAAGCTGGCATGATAACAAGTATTATTACGTTTTCAAAAAGGAAACTGATGATGACGGGAAATCAAGTTGGAGAAGACAGTTAGACATTGTTGCATCTGCCACTTATATTCTGCCTGTAATAAAACGTGGAGGTATAGCCCTTGGTGGTACGGTATTGGTAAGTCCTATCCCATCTGAGTCGTTTGATATTAGTAGAACCCTGATAACCGGCTCTGACGAATCCTCTCATTATTATCGTTTTACAGACGCGACAGAATCAAAGCACAAGCATGTGTATGATGGTTTTCAGCCAGGACTCTTTGCCGAGGCTGGCATTTATTATGATATAAATGAGTATGGCACTAAATATCGCTTTACGCTAATGTATGGTGTCGGCACGTTTGATCTATTCCGTGGCTCTCGCAATTCCACGGTTTTTGACCAGAAACTGCGTGACCACCTTCCAGAACGTGAGCTATACCATAGCCTGACATTACGCTTGACGGTATTCTGATTTCTGAGGAGTAATAAGGAGTACAAGACGGATGTTTGGAGCGTTCAAGATAAACGATAGATAACGTGGATTCAGCGAATTAGCTCTTTCAGAGCTCCTTCATATGTATTTTATACAAAAAAGACGCGAAGGCATGAGCTTGAAACTCTGTGTCTTCGCGTCTTGGCGTTTATAACTTATTGTTTATGTGGTTTATCCCAAGAGACTTACTGTGCGCTTGAGGAACTTGTCAAGGGCAGCTCCCTTCAACATGCCATTCTGGAGGAGGGCGATGTCGATAAGCTGATGAACCTTGTCGTTCTTAGAAGCATAGCCAGCGAGAACGTCAGACTTCTTCTTCTGCTCAGCAGTAATGTTGTTGCGTGTGTCCTCGAGATCCTTCTTCTGAGCATCTGTAATCTCGTCTGCCTTCTTATCCTTCTGCTCAGCCTCAAGAACCATCTTACGAGCCTCAAGTCCCTTAATCTCAGAGAGGATTGGCTTGAGAGCCTCGGCTGTGTTAGCGTTGGTATCAGCAAGGATAGCCTTAACGACAGCGTGGTCTGAGTTGAGGACGAGAGTGTATGAGTCTGGCATCTGACCATAGAAGCCCATACCGCTCTGGAAACGGCTTGCGTCCTTCATACGGCGCATATACTCGTTCTGGGTGAACATTACAGGGGCAGCCTCTGCTCCGAGTGCCTGAACCTGTACCATGAAGTCGGTCTTGTCGATTGCTGGCATCTGAGACTTGAACACCTCAGAGATGTTTGCAACCTCTTCCTCTGAGAAATCAACCTTCTTAACCTCGTCCTTGACGATGAGGCGGTCGATAATATCACCATCAACACGTGTGAAGCGAGACTTCTCGAACTTCTGCTCGAACATATTGATTGTAGGAGTATCAAGCTCGCCATCGAACAAGAGAACTGAATATCCCTTTGCCTTTGCAGCCTCGATGTATGAATACTGTTCCTCCTTGTTGTTAGCGTAGAGGTAGATGAGGTTGCCGTCCTTGTCGGTCTGGTTGTCCTTGATGAGAGTCTTGTACTCCTCGAATGTGAAGTACTTGCCTTCTGTGTCCTTGAAGAGAGAGAAATCCTTTGCACGGTCATAGAAAGACTCATCGGTTAGCATTCCGTAGTTGATGAAGATCTTGAGCTTGTCCCATTTCTCTTCGTAGTCCTTGCGGTCGTTCTTGAAGATACCGTTCAAGCGGTCAGCCACCTTCTTTGTGATGTATGTTGAGATCTTCTTCACGTTAGCATCGCTCTGGAGATAAGAACGGCTTACGTTCAATGGGATGTCTGGAGAATCGATAACACCATGAAGGAGAGTGAGGAAGTCAGGCACGATGCCCTCAACCTGATCAGTTACGAACACCTGATTGCAATAGAGCTGAATCTTATTGCGCTGAAGGTCGATATTGCTCTGTATGCGTGGGAAGTAGAGGATACCTGTGAGGTGGAATGGGAAATCTACATTGAGGTGAATCCAGAACAGAGGCTCATCCTGCATTGGATAGAGAGTGCGATAGAATGACTTGTAGTCCTCGTCCTTGAGTGATGATGGTGTCTTAGTCCAGAGTGGCTCAACGCTATTGATCACGTTGTCCTCTGCTGTGTCAACCATTTCCTTCTTCTCAGAGCTCCACTCCTGCTTCTTGCCAAAGGCAACTGGTACTGCCATGAACTTACAGTACTTGTTCAGGAGAGACTCAATCTTTGACTTCTCAAGGAACTCCTTGCAGTCCTCAGAGATATGGAGGACGATGTCAGAACCACGGCTATCGCGCTCTGCATCTGAAATCTCGAACTCAGGACTACCGTCACAAGTCCATTTCAGAGCCTTTGCGCCGTCCTTATATGAACGTGTGATGATATCTACACGGTCAGAAACCATGAATGAAGAATAGAAGCCAAGACCGAAGTGTCCGATGATGGCATTTGCGTTGTCCTTGTATTTCTCGAGGAAGTCTGTTACACCTGAGAAAGCAATCTGATTGATATAGCGGTCAATCTCCTCCTCTGTCATACCAATACCACGGTCGGAGATAGTGAGAGTGCCAGCCTCCTTGTCGAGAGAAACGTGAACGGTAAGGTCGCCCAGTTCGCCTTTGAACTCGCCACGCTCAGCCAGAGTCTTGAGTTTCTGGGTAGCGTCAACGGCATTAGAAATCATCTCACGAAGGAAAATCTCATGATCACTGTACAAGAACTTTTTGATAACGGGGAAGATGTTCTCGGTTGTAACCCCGATGTTACCTTTTTGCATAGTAAATATAATGAATAAACATCGCAAGGCTTCGGCCTCTCCCCCCGCCCTCTCCCGTAGAGAGGGAGCCGGAGCGCTTAAAGGCATTCCTCTAAAGGATATTTAGAGCCGGCTAAAGCCATAAAAACGATGATGTGTTAATATTTTTATTTATTTGCTATGCGTAAAACAAAAGGTGTGCCAAAATATAAATGAAAAATGAAAAGTGAGAAATGGAGTTCTTCCCCTTTTCGCCCTCCGGCTCCCTCCCTACGGGGGAGGGCGGGGGGAGAGGCCGTAGTTCCCCCTTATAACTTCTTCAACTCAATACTCCTTGCTTTATCAAGATATTCGTCATATAGCAAAATGGCAGACTCCCACTCTTTTGATGCTGACAAGATGTCGGAATCTACGTTTGTGCCGAGCTTTGAAAGGCGTGAATGCAATTCGCCTATGGTGAGGATATTAAGGGCTTCAGCCGGTTGATAGAGCACTTCCTCACCTTTGTCATCGTGCATTATCTCTGCAAGGAAATGTATCTGCTGAAGGTCGTAGAGGAGTTTCGACAATACACGCATCGAAATTCCAAGCTGCTCTTTCAACTGCATGGAACTATAAGCCAGCTTGCCTTCCGAGAAGCGTTTGCAGACAATAGACATTATCTTTATAGACAGCACCATCCTTGCCTTGTATGACAAGTCCGCCTGTGAATTATTTGAAAGGAAGTCGTCATGATTCTGAATTGTATATGACAGTTCTGCACCCACGAGAATGATAGTCCAAGAAATCTGCATCCACAGCATGAAAAGAGGTATTACGGCAAATGATCCGTAAATGGCGTTGTAGTTGCTAACCCATATCTGCGAGTTTACATAGATGAGCTGGAATAACTGCATAGATACACCTGCCGCTATGCCAGGCCAAAGGGCAGAGCGTAGTCTCACCTTCGTGTTTGGCATAAAGACATAAAGCCCCACGAATACGGCTGACAGCACAACGTATGGGATAAGCTCTATGCAGAACTTCATCAAAGGCCCTATGATGGTAATATCTATAAGGTGGCGGTTGAATGCCTGCATCCAGATGCTGAGACCTGATATTGCCACTATTCCAATAGGTAGGGCGAAGAGCAGAGCCATATAGTCGGTAAAGGTGCGGAACATGGATCTTGGCTTTCTCACAAGCCAGATGTCGTTAAAGGTTTCTTCTATCGTGCTGATAAGCATCAGGACAGTTCCGAGCATGAAAAGAAGTCCAATGCCGAGGAACACGCCTTTCTTAGTATTAATAAGGTATGAATTGACAAACCCGATTATTATCTCCGAAACATCCGGCTGAGCCTTGAGCAGATCGCGAAACCACTCCTCTATATAGATATTATAGCCGAAACCTCTTGCAATAGCAAATACTACCGCAAGGATAGGTACGGTAGCAAGCAAGGTTGAGTAGGTCAACCTACTTGCAGAAGCCAGAACTCGCTTTGCCATAAAGTCATTATAGAGCGATATCAATATTTCCTTAATGGACTTTAGGCTAAGAGATCTTGTGACAAAAGGATTTTTCATTGTTCCATAATATTTCAAACGCAAAGACACAGAGACGCAAAGCTGATTTTTCCTTTCCTTTGTGTCTTTGCGTCTTAGCGTTCATTACTATATAAAGTTCCCTCCCTTGGGGAGGGGTAGGGTGGGTCAAAGAAAGCAGCGCCCCTATAAGCCGGGTTCTGTACATCCGCAAGCCTCTCGGCAAACGGTGTGCCTTGTCATTTATCTAGTCCTGAGGTTACCCCCAGGCTCAAGCGTTCTACCCTCCACCGTAGTCGGATGACATCGGGCGAGCAACCCTCTGACGATGGTATACGCGAACTTGCAGCCTCCGGAAGACACAGCACCGATGTCACCACCGGCCTGGTGAGCTCTTACCTCACCTTCTCACCTTGACACCCCCACGGCAATAGCGATAAACGAGTTAGGGCTAAAGCCAAGAGATGCAGTTATTTTCTTCTGTCCGATCTTACCGTCACCGGTAACTCCTATTTTCGGGAGCGGAGCGCTCTTTGCTGCCCGGACTTTCCTCTCGCCCAAGTCACAAGTGATAATGGACCAGCGACAAAGCCGGGGTGCTGCTGTCTAAATATCTGACTGCAAAGGTACTATTATTTTTCTGATTATCCAAATCATCGGGCAAATAATTTCTATATTCGTCCGTTCTCAGTCCGTTGATAGTCCGTTATTCCTCCGATGATAATACCATAATAATACCATTATAATACCATAAACTATTGTATTATTATGGTATTTGTATTGTGATTTATATGTTTTTTTATCGGATTTACTTCCTTGCCAGACAGGAATACCATTAAAGGCATGAGCTTATATCATCCTTGATTTTCTTGTGTTTTTTCTTTGTGATATTAAAAATTTTGATTACTTTTGCCCTCGAAAATCAGACGTTATGAAACATATAATATTTCTCATTTGTGCTTTATTTGCCTGCTCCTTCACCTCAAAGGCGCAGGTTAAGATTTCCTCTTGTGATTTGGATGGGACAAAATGGAAGATTTTAGGCGGCTATAATGAAGTATGGGATTTTCACTATGAAGGAAGTTCGGAAAATGAGTACTACGAATTTAAAAAAGGTGAAATGCTGTGGCATCAGGAGAGTGGTAATACATTTACTTATCAGTACTACATATCAGACGCGATTCCAACTAAATTTGATTTTTCAAAAGTCGGAACAACGACAAAAGGATGCTACTATGTACAATACAACCCAGTGGCAAATGTCTATCATTACTGGCGCATAATGACTTTTGACAAGAATGCTAAAGAAATGAAACACGAGGTTGTAGATCCTAAAAAAACAGAAAGTCATTCGGGGTATTTTGTAAATTACGAATTGATACAAGAAATCTCCACAACTGATTTGAATGGTACAACCTGGCAAATAGATAAAGAATATTCAAAATGTACAAAAACTACATAGAATGTACAGATAGACAGATAATTAAGCATATTCAAAATGATACAGATTGTATCCCCTATGACTACTATTTGTCAGAAACAATACCCACTAAGTTCGATTCATCCAAGGTGGGAAAACAGACGAAAGGACACTATCTTATACAATATGATCCCGAAAAAAAGGCATTCTTCAGTTTTGCTATTCAGAAAACAGCGAAACAGTTGACCCTTACACGCATAAAGGACAAGAGCGGTTCTTCTGGCGGTGTTTCTGGCGCTTTTATATATGTGTCTTATGACATGATTATTGATAGAAGTAAAATAAATGATAGAAAGCCAGGTTCGAAAAAAACTCCTGTAAAAGCGGAATATTAAACCATTAACAGAACAAGATCATCCCACACCTCCACCAATTCCTTGTGAATTCCTTGGCGGTGTGGGATTTTGTTTCATATTATGGGTGCATAGGAGAGAACTGAGACATATTAGTTTGGGACAAAAACAAATATTTCCTGTGCTTTATTTGCAGATTTGCAGAAAATGTTTTATTTTTGCACTCGGAAAGACAAAATGCCTTTGCTCCTTTCCTTTGTAAAGAGTCGAAAACGAGCACGTTTCGTGCATATTTAAATTTTTCAACCTAATAAAAACAAACAAAATGAAAATCAAGATGATGACGCTTGCAGCCGTTTTTTGCTGCGCATTGAGTTCGACAATGTTCACCGCTTGCGGAAGTGATGATGACGACAGCGACAACAACAACAAGATTCAGGTAGATGAGAAAAAGCCTGTTGCTGTTGTAAAGGAGTACAAGTTTGATGTATCTGACGATATGCTTGCCATGTTGGATATCACCGTAGAATACTATGATGAAAATTGCAAACTGCAGACAGAAAAGCTTACGCAGAAGGAGTGGATAAAAAAAGTCAAGGTGGCAAGTGTTCCCGCACTCGCTTCTGGAGCGTGTTTGAAAGCACAGGTTAAGGATGGTGTTGATGTCAATACCATTGGGAATAAAACATCCTCATACGGATATGTCTGTCGTTCATATTTAGTGAATGCATCTGATAATGAAGTTGGTAATAGTGATGCTGAAGGAGTACGTTTACTTTTCGACGAGAATGTTCTCAGTTCATTGCTCGACCAGGAGAATGGTATAATAATGAGTTTTCCAAAAGATTTTAAGACGGGGGATTGATTAAGCCAAGCAGTTGGGAACAAGAAATCTCTTTGTTGATGATTTATGGGCAGAGCTAAATTCATATCAGCTCTGCCCATTACGTTTTGCAATAAATCTATTTTCTGATTATTTTCAGCGAATTATTTGCAATTGTGCGGAAAATGAATTAATTTTGCACTCAAATTAAAAAAGTGCTTCAAACTTTATGGTTGAATTGCACAGAAAACAAATAAAATGGCAAAGAAAAAACGTTGGCACTGCATTCCCGGTCAGCCTCTCACCGAGATGGATAAGCAGGTGATGTATTGGGAGAGCAAGGGCAAGCTTGTGCCTACCCGTGATTTGATTCTCAACGACGAGCAGATTGAGGGCATCCGTCGTGCTGGTGTGGTGAATACTGGCGTGCTGGATGAAGTGGCAAAACAGATTCATGCAGGAATGAACACTCAGGAGATTGACGATATCTGCATGCAATACTGCAAGGATCATAACGCAATTCCAGCCTGTCTCAACTATGAGGGTTTCCCTAAGTCTGTCTGCACGAGTATCAATGAGGTGGTGTGTCACGGCATTCCGAAGGAAGAGGATGTACTTGAGGAAGGTGATATTATAAATGTGGATTTCACAACTATCCTTGACGGATATTATGCAGATGCTTCTCGTATGTTCATCATAGGCAAGACAACTCCTGGGAAGGAACAGCTTGTGCGTGTTGCCAAGGAATGCCTTGAAATAGGCATGGAGGCTGCAAAGCCTTACGGTTTCGTGGGTGATATCGGTCATGCCATCAAGAAACATTGCAAGAAGTTCGGCTATGGAATCGTGACAGACCTTTGTGGTCATGGTGTTGGATTGAAATTCCATGAGGAGCCGGAGGTAATGCATACAGGCTATCGTGGTACTGGTATGCTTCTTGTTCCTGGTATGGTGTTCACCATTGAGCCTATGATCAACATGAAATCGCCAAAGGTATTTATTGATGCTGACGATGAATATGGTTGGGAGGTTATCACGGAAGATGAGCTTCCTTCTGCACAATGGGAACACACGCTCTTGATGACAGAGCATGGGGTAGAGATATTAACATATTAAAGGAACTACGGCCTCTCCCCCCGCCCTCCCCCGTAGGGAGGGAGCCGGAAGGCGGACGGGGAATGCTCAAAACAAGTTAGTATGAAGGACTGCTATAAGACTACATCTCCAGATAGGTATCGCATTTTGAATGACAAAGCAAAAGAAATGCGTGCTAAGCCTACAGAAGCGGAAAATTTGCTGTGGCAATATCTTCGGGCAAGCAGGTTGGGGGTGAAGTTTAGGAGACAACATCTTGTTGGAGATTATATAGCAGATTTCGTGTGTCTGGAAAAACATCTTGTCATAGAACTTGATGGGAAATGTCATGAACATGATAAAGAGCATGACAAATTAAGAGATAATGAATTATTGAAACTTGGATATAGAACAATTCGTTTTACGAATGAAGATTTATTTGGTGAAATTGAATTTGTTTTAGAAACAATAAAAAGTAATCTCGATGAGTAATCAAGAAAATTCAAATATAAAACCATTAGCGGAAAGCCGTTCACATTCCGGCTCCCTCCCTACGAGGGAGGGCGGGGGGAGAGGCCGAAACCTTATTTTGGCTATAGAATCCTCTTGCGACGACACTTCGGCTGCCGTAATGGACGGAAGAGTCTTGTTGTCCAATGTAACCGCTTCACAGAAAGTGCATGAGGCTTATGGCGGAGTTGTACCTGAGTTGGCTTCACGCGCTCATCAGCAGAATGTGGTTCCTGTGGTGGATCAGGCATTGAAGCAAGCAGGTGTGACAAAGGAAGAACTGTCGGCTGTGGCATTCACTCGTGGTCCGGGACTTATGGGCTCACTCCTTGTAGGTGTTAGCTTTGCAAAGGGATTCGCACGTTCACTTGGTATTCCTATGATTGATGTCAATCACCTTCAGGGACATGTAATGGCTCACTTCATTCAGGAGAGGGTAGAAGACGAGACGGCCGAAGGAGGATATAAGATTGTGGATAATGCTCCGCCATTCCCATTTCTCTGCTTGCTTGTTTCGGGCGGTAACTCTCAGATTGTAAAGGTGAATGCCTATAATGATATGGAGGTTCTTGGACAGACAATCGATGATGCAGCTGGTGAGGCAATTGACAAGTGTTCAAAGGTAATGGGCTTAGGCTATCCAGGTGGTCCTATCATTGACAGACTTGCCCGTCAGGGAAATCCGAAGGCATATCAGTTTGCTGAGCCACATATTCCAGGACTTGATTATTCTTTCTCAGGCTTAAAGACATCATTCCTCTATTCACTTCAGAAATGGGTGAAGGAAGATCCTGATTTCGTGGAGCATCACAAGGAAGATATTGCAGCATCCTTGGAATGGACGGTTGTTGATATTCTGATGAAGAAACTCCGCTTGGCTGTAAAGCAGACAGGCATCAAGCATGTGGCTGTTGCGGGTGGCGTTTCTGCAAACAACGGTCTTAGAAATGCTTTCCATGATCATGCAAAGCGTTTTGGATGGACAATCTATATTCCTAAGTTCTCTTATACGACAGATAATGCCGCTATGATTGGCGTTGTTGGTTCGTATAAACTTCAGGACAAGGATTTTTGCGGTATTGAGGTGCCGGCATTCTCTAAAGTTACATTTGAATAAGAAAGAAAATTATGCAGTTCGAAAATAGAGTATTAAGTAAAGAGATATTGTTCGCTCTGTACGAGTCTGGAAAAACACTCGCAACAGCAGAGAGCTGTACTTCTGGCAAGGTGGCAGAGTCAATTACGTTGATACCAGGTTCAAGTGCTTATTTTACTGGTGCTATCGTAGCTTACAGCGAAGAGGTAAAGAAAAATCTCCTCAAGGTTCCAGAAGAACTCATTGAGGAAAAGAGCGTTGTAAGTGAGGAGGTTGCAGTAAAGATGGCAGATGGTGTTTGCGAACTTCTTGGTACTGACTATGCTATTGCGACGACAGGTTTTGCTGGTCCTGGTGGTGGTACGAACGATAATCCCGTCGGAACAATCTGGATTGCAGCAGGTAAGAAAGGCGAGATGCGAACAGTTAAGCTGACGGAGAATGATGGTCGTGATGTTAATGTCGCTCGTGCCACTTTCCGTGCTCTTCAGTTGTTGCTTGACGTTCTGAAAGAAGACTTCCCAATGCCAGACTTGAGTGAGGTTCCTGCACCAGAGGCAAAATAACGTTTTTTTCTGTTGGTTTTTCGTCCGAAAAGAATAAAGTTGTAAGATTATTTGTTAAAAAGTATTAAATATAATCTTAAGGCGAAAAGATATTTTGTAAAATGGGAAAAAATGTGTAATTTTGCACCCTGTTTGGAATAAGTATCAATTAACGATTGTAAAAAACAAAGATAGCAATGTCTAAAATTTGTCAGATTACAGGTAAGAAGGCTCAGATGGGAAACAATGTTTCTCACTCTAAGCACCGCACAAAGCGCAGCTTCGATGTAAACCTGTTTAGCAAGAAGTTCTTCTATGTAGAGGAGAACTGCTGGATTAGCCTTAAGATTTCTGCCGCTGGTCTTCGTATGATTAATAAGGTAGGTCTTGATGCAGCTCTGAAGCAGGCTGTAGCTAAGGGCTATCTTGATTGGAAGGATGTTAAAGTTATAGGAGAATAATCAACATGGCAAAGAAAGCAAAAGGAAATCGCGTGCAGGTGATTCTTGAGTGCACCGAGCACAAGAACAGTGGTATGCCAGGCACAAGCCGTTATATCACAACAAAGAATCGTAAGAATACTCCTGAGCGTCTTGAGTTGATGAAGTACAATCCTATCCTCAAGAAGATGACTCTTCACAAGGAGATTAAGTAATTATATAGAATTATATAAGAAACTATGGCAAAGAAAACCGTCGCATCCCTTCAGACTGGTAAGACTGATGGTCGTGCATACACAAAGGTAATCAAGATGGTTAAGAGCCCTAAGACTGGTGCTTACATTTTCGATGAGCAGATGGTTCCAAACGAGGCTGTTAAGTCATTCTTCAAGTAAATTTGAATTAAACTTTTTATGATATGAAAGAGACTGCATTCAGGCTGTAAGGGTTTGACTGTAGTCTCTTTTTGTGAATGTATGGAGAATTTTAAAGTCATTATAGTAGAGGATGTGCCTCTCGAACTCAAGGGCACGGAAGGACTGCTTCGAAATGAGGTTCCTGAAGCAGAGGTGATTGGTACGGCAAGCGATGAGACGCAGTTTATCCAACTCATGCGCTCTGGTAATCCTGACCTTATTCTCCTTGATTTAGGTTTGGGCGGATCTACGACTATTGGCGTAGAGATCTGCCGTAGTGTGAAGAGTGAACATCCTAACGTGAAGGTCCTTATCTTTACGGGAGAGATATTGAATGAAAAATTGTGGGTGGATGCCCTTGATGCCGGTGCTGATGGTATTATCCTGAAAACTGGCGAGATGCTGACTCGTGCTGATGTTGTAAGCGTGATGTCAGGTAGAAAGTATGTATTCAATCAGCCGATTATGGATGCTATCGTTGGCTCATTCCGTAAGAACGTGATGTCAACTGTTCTTCGTCAGGAAGCATCCATAGGCTATGAGATAGATGAGTATGACGAGCGCTTCCTCCGTCATCTTGCACTTGGCTATACTAAGGAGCAGATAACCGGACTCAGGGGAATGCCTTTCGGCGTAAAGAGTCTTGAGAAACGTCAGATGGAACTAACGCAGAAACTGTTCCCTGGTGGAAATGGTAAGCAGAGCGTGAATGCCGTGCGCCTTGTCACACGCGCTTTCCAATTACACATTCTCGATCCGGAGAATTTGTTCGCAGATGAGGAATAATTGACGAAAGTAAAATTTTCCGCCCTTGAAATGCAGATAATTTGTCAAAAATTTGTTTTTCTCGGAAAATAGGAGTAATTTTGCAGAAAATTTTGCTTGATTGCATATATATTATAACGTATATTATGAAATTTAATATTAAAGGAAGTTTCAGCATAATTGCTGTATCATGCGTGGCATTTGTTTTGTCAAGTTGTGTTTCATATAAGAAAGTACCATACTTTCAGAATGCAGATCAGGTGAATCTGTCTGCTTCTCGTGGTATTCATGATGCTCGCATTATGCCGAAGGATGTTCTTTCGATTAGTGTGACAACACCAGATAAGGAGGTTTCTTCTCAGTTCAATCAGCTTGTGTATAATACATTATCATCAAGTAGTAGGGCCGTTGCTACTGCCGGTGGATCTATGATGCCTTATACTGTTGGTGCTGATGGTAACATCAATTTTCCTATTGTTGGTAAGATAAACGTACAGGGACTTACTCGTCGTGAGTGTGAGGATAAGATTGCTGGTCTTGTTAAGCCTTATCTTTCAAGCGATATTAATCCTGTTGTCGTTGTAGAGTTCCAGTCGTATACCGTTACCGTTCTTGGTGAGGTTGCCCGTCCAGGTGCATTCAATGTTAATTCTGAAAAATATAGTGTTCTTCAGGCTCTTGGCGCTGCCGGTGATATGACAATCTATGGTATGCGTGACAATGTTCTCCTTATCAGAGAAGACGCTAAGGGAGAAAAGACTACCCATCGCCTGGATCTGAATGATGCAAATGTTATCAAATCTCCGTATTTTTATTTGCAGCAGAATGATGTCGTTTATGTACAACCGAATAAGGCGAAGGCAAAGAACTCAGACATCGGTTCAAGTACATCGTTGTGGTTCTCTGCTACAAGTATTTTGATTTCATTGACATCTCTGATGTACAACATTTTGAAGAAGTAAGATAGAAATAGAGTTAATATGGCTAAGGTTTATTCCTTGTCCTATTAACTCTTTTTCAAAAATAGAAACACGAACAGAAAATAAAAACCATTTATGTGCGGAATCGTTGGTTATATAGGAACAAGGGAAGCTTATCCAATTCTTATCAAGGGACTAAAAAGATTAGAGTATCGTGGTTATGACTCTGCAGGTTGTGCTTTGCTTTCTGCGTCTGACAATGCTCTTAATGTATATAAGGCGAAAGGCAAGGTCTCTGATCTTGAAAAGGTTGCGGAGGGTAAGGATATAACAGGAACGATAGGTATAGCTCATACGCGTTGGGCAACCCACGGAGTTCCAAGTGAGGTGAATGCGCACCCACATGTTAGTGAGTCAGGTAACCTTACGCTTGTTCATAACGGAATCATCGAGAACTATGCAACTCTTCGCGAGCAGTTGAAGCAGCGTGGCTTCCATTTCAAGAGTGAGACTGATACTGAGGTTCTCGTTCAGCTTATAGAATATACTCAGCAGAAACTCAACTGTGGTCTTGGCAATGCTGTCCGTAATGCCCTTCAGGTGGCTATCGGTGCATACGCAATTGCTGTAATAGACAAGCGCTTCCCTAACCAACTTGTATGTGCTCGTAAGTCTTCTCCTTTGGCAGTAGGTATTGTAGAAGATCACTCTGAGTTCTTCATTGCTTCAGATGCTTCTCCTATTGCAGAATATACAAAACATATTGTGTATCTCAAGGATGAGGAAATTGCAGTTATCGAGCGTGGCAAGGAAATGAAGGTTTATAACCTCAACGGTGAGGAGGCAGATGCAGAGATAAAGGAAGTGGACCTTGACCTCTCAATGCTCGATCATGAGGGTTATCCACATTTCATGCTGAAGGAGATTTTCGACCAGCCAAACGTGCTTAAGGACTGTATGCGTGGTCGTATCGTTGAGTCTCCATACTCTTCTTGCACAATGGGTAAGGATTGCCCTGAGATGGGACTTCAGGTTGTGCTCAGTGCTGTTACGCAGCATCGTCGTGAACTTCTTCGTGCAAGGCGAATCATCATAGTTTCATGCGGTACTTCATGGCATGCAGGACTTATCGGAAAGCAGTTAATAGAGCAGTTCTGTCGTATTCCTGTTGAAGTGGCATACGCTTCTGAGTTCCGTTACAGCAATCCTGTTATCGAGCATGATGATGTTGTAATGGCAATCTCTCAGTCAGGTGAGACCGCAGATACGCTTGCTGCTATTCAGATGGCAAAGGAAAATGGTGCAATGGTATTCGGCATCGTGAATGGTGTAGGTTCAAGCATTGCCCGTGAATCAAATACAGGTATCTATATCCACGTAGGACCGGAAATCGGTGTTGCCTCTACAAAGGCGTTTACAGGTCAGGTTACGGTTCTTGTAATGCTCTCTCTCGCTCTTGGTATGGCTAAGGGTACAGTTTCACAGGTTGAGTATGAGCAGACAATCAAGGAACTTCTCCTTATACCAGAGAAGATAGAGAAGGTACTTGAACAGAATGATAAGATTAAGGAACTTTCTGCAAAGTTCACTTTCGCACATAATTTCCTCTATCTCGGACGTGGATTCAACTATCCAGTAGCCCTTGAGGGAGCTTTGAAACTGAAGGAAATCTCTTATATCCATGCTGAGGGTTACCCAGCAGCAGAGATGAAGCACGGACCTATCGCCCTTGTTGACGAGGAAATGCCAGTTGTCTTCATCGCAACCCATCATCAGTTGTATCAGAAGATTATCTCAAACATGCAGGAGGTGATTTCCCGTGGCGGTCATATCATCGCTGTTGTCACGGAAGGTGATGAGCAGGTGAAGAATATGGTAGACGAAGTGATCGAGATACCTGAGACTCTTGGTTGTCTGGCTCCATTGCTCAGCGTAATTCCATTGCAGTTGCTATCTTATCACGTAGCTGTGGCTAAGGGACTCAATGTTGACCAGCCTCGTAATCTGGCAAAGTCAGTAACAGTTGAATAAGAGGATATAAAGATTGGTAAGGATAATTATTTAGAACACAATACACAGAAATGGAACCACTGAAGCATGAATGTGGCGTTGCAATGATACGCCTTCTCAAACCACTTGAGTACTATCAGGAGAAGTACGGCACGTGGATGTATGGACTCAACAAGCTCTATCTGATGATGGAGAAACAGCACAACCGTGGACAGGAAGGTGCTGGTATGGCTGCCGTTAAACTGAACGTGAAGCCAGGTAATGAGTATATGTTCCGTGAACGTGCAGAAGGCAAGGATGCTATCACCGAGATATTCGGTCTTGTGCATGGAAGCATGAAGGGACTGACATCAGAGCAGTTGAATAATGCGGACTATGCAAGAAAGCATATCTCCTTCGCAGGTGAACTCTATATGGGACACCTTCGCTACTCAACAACGGGAAAGTCTGGTCTTCAGTATGTTCATCCATTCCTGCGTCGTAATAACTGGAAGGCGAAGAATCTCTGTCTGTGCGGTAACTTCAACATGACCAACATTGACGAGATCTTTGAGCGACTTACAAGTCAGGGACAGTACCCACGTATCTATTCCGACTCATACATCATGCTTGAGCTCATGGGCCACCGCCTTGACAGGGAGGTTGAGCGTAACTACACCTTGGCAAAGGAACAGGGGCTTGAGAACCGCGAAGTTACTGAGTTCATCGACAATAACGTGGATATGAGCAATGTGCTCGATACCACTATGCAGTATTTCGATGGCGGCTATGTGGTATGTGGCATAACAGGTAGTGGTGAGATGTTCGCAATGCGAGATCCTTGGGGCATCCGTCCTGCTTTCTACTATGTATCTGACGAGGTTATGGCTTTGGCAAGCGAGCGTCCAGTACTTCAGACAACCTTCGACCTTGAAGCTGGTCAGATAATAGAGTTGCAGCCTGGTCAGGCAATACTCGTTAATCGTCAGGGTAATGTCCGTTTCAAGCAGATTATTGAGCAGAAGGGCGATTCAAAGTGTTCTTTTGAGAGAATATATTTCTCACGCGGTTCAGATAAGGACATCTACAATGAAAGAAAGAAACTGGGCGAGCAGTTGACGGCTCCAATCCTTAAGGCTATCGACAATGACCATCGCCATACGGTATTCTCTTTCATTCCAAATACGGCAGAGGTGGCATTCTATGGAATGCTGACTGGCTTTAAGAACTACATCAATGCTCAGAAGGTTGAGACCATAGTCAATATGGATCATAAGCCTACCCGCGAGGAACTCATGGAGATTCTTGATGAGTATGTAAGGTCAGAGAAGGTGGCATGGAAGGATATCAAGCTTCGCACCTTCATTTCCGAAGGTTCAACAAGAAACGACCTTGCATCCCACGTATATGACGTGACATACAATGTCCTTGAACCTGGAGTTGACAATCTTGTTGTAATTGATGATTCAATCGTAAGAGGAACAACACTTCGTGAGAGTATCTTCCGCATACTTGACCGTCTGCATCCAAAGAAAATAGTCATGGTGTCAAGTGCTCCACAGATTCGTTATCCTGACTACTACGGCATTGATATGGCAAAGCTGGAGGAGTTCTGCGTGTTCAGGGCTGCAATACAGTTGCTCAAGGATAGGCACAAAACCAGCGTTATTGACAATGTATATAAGGCTTGTAAGGCAGAACTGATGAAACCTCGTGCAGAGATGAAGAACTGCGTGCGGGATATCTACGCACCATTTACTGTTGAGGAAATCAATGCAAAGGTTGTTGAAATGCTGCGTCCTTCTGGTATGAAAACACCTGTTGAGATTGTATTCCAGTCAATAGAAGGTCTTCACAAGGCAATTCCAGAGCATAGGGGAGACTGGTACTTTACAGGCGAATACCCAACCCCGGGCGGTACGCGACTCTGCTTGCAGGCATTCGTCAACTTCTATGAGAAGGTTTACGGGTTGTAAAGAAATGGCCTCTCCCCCCTCCCTCCCCCATAGGGAGGGAGTTGCCCCCCTTCCCCCACAGGGGGAGTAGATACCTTTTATCGCTATGGGGAGAGAACTAATTGATAATGAATAATTAATAAAGAATAATTAAATTGCCTTGATTGCTCCGGCTCCCTCCCTACGGGGGAGGGCGGGGGGAGAGGCCGATTTTTTATGAGAAACGTTACATTAGTACTTAATGATGGAACTAAGTTCCACGGAAAGTCCTTTGGTTATGATGCACCTGTTGCAGGCGAGGTAGTCTTCAACACTGCTATGATGGGTTATCCTGAGAGTCTCACGGATCCTTCGTACGCAGGTCAGTTGATGGTTCTGACATATCCTCTCGTTGGTAACTATGGTGTACCACCATTTACATTCGAGGATAACGGACTTCCTACATTCATGGAGAGCGATAAGATTTACGCCTCTGCAATCATCGTTGCTGACTATTCAGAGAAGAACTCACACTGGAATTCCAACGAGAGCCTTGCTGATTGGTTGAAGCGTGAGAAGGTGCCAGGAATCACAGGTATCGACACTCGTGAGCTTACCAAGGTTCTTCGTGAGCATGGTGTGATGATGGGCAAGATTCTTTTCGATGATGAGCCTGACAACATTCCAGAGGCTAACTATGAGGGAGTGAACTTCGTTGATCAGGTTTCCGTAAAGGAAATCGTTACATACAAGCCAGCAGAAGGCACATCTATCAATAAGAAGGTTGTGCTCGTTGACTGTGGCGTTAAGGCTAATATCATTCGTTGTCTTATCAAGAGAGGTTGTGAGGTTGTACGTGTGCCTTGGAACTATGACTATACAGACATGGAATTCGATGGTCTGTTCCTTGCTAACGGTCCTGGCGACCCTGATATGTGTGAGGATGCGGTAAAGATTATCCGTAAGCAGATGGAAAAGAGCGATAAGCCTATCTGTGGTATATGCATGGGTAATCAGTTGCTTTCAAAGGCTGCAGGTGCAAAGATATATAAGTTGAAGTACGGTCATCGCTCTCACAACCAGCCAGTTCGCATGGTAGGTACAGAGAAGTGTTTCGTAACATCCCAGAACCACGGCTATGCTGTTGATGCCAAGACTCTCGGTGCAGATTGGGAGGAGCTCTTCGTAAATATGAACGATGGTTCAAACGAGGGTATCCGTCATAAGACAAAGCCTTGGTTCTCAAGCCAGTTCCACCCAGAGGCATGTTCTGGTCCTGTGGATACAGAGTTTATGTTTGACAAGTTTGTTGAAACTCTCTAATTATCTAGGATAGCTAGAATAACTAGAAAAAAGACAAGAAAAAATGAAAGATCAAAATATTAAGAAAGTTCTTCTCCTTGGTTCCGGTGCTCTGAAGATTGGTGAGGCTGGTGAGTTCGACTATTCTGGTTCACAGGCTTTGAAGGCTCTTCGTGAGGAGGGTGTTGAGACTATCCTCATCAACCCAAACATTGCTACCGTGCAGACATCTGAGGGTGTAGCCGACCGTGTATATTTCCTCCCTGTTCAGCCATATTTCGTTGAGCGCGTAATCCAGAAGGAACAGCCAGACGGCATCCTTCTCGCATTCGGTGGTCAGACTGCCCTCAACTGTGGTGTTGAGCTTTACAAGAGCGGTGTTCTCGAGAAGTACAATGTGCGTGTGCTTGGTACTCCAGTTCAGGCTATCATGGATACAGAGGATCGTGAGCTTTTCGTCGAGAAGCTTGACGAGATCAATGTCAAAACCATCAAGTCACAGGCTTGTGAGAACATCGAGGAGGCTCGTAAGGCAGCCGCAGAACTTGGCTATCCTGTCATCATCCGTGCTGCATACGCACTCGGTGGTCTCGGCTCTGGTTTCTGCGACAACGAGGAAGAACTCAACAAACTTGCAGAAAAGGCATTCTCTTTCTCTCCACAGGTACTTGTTGAGAAGTCTCTCAAGGGTTGGAAGGAGATTGAGTATGAGGTTGTGCGTGACCGTTACGACAACTGTATCACAGTTTGTAACATGGAGAACTTCGACCCACTCGGCATCCATACTGGTGAGTCTATCGTTATCGCTCCTTCACAGACACTCACAAACTCTGAATATCATAAGCTCCGTGCTCTCGCTATAAAGATCATCCGTCACATCGGTATCGTGGGTGAGTGTAACGTGCAGTATGCTTTCGACCCTCAGTCTGAGGATTATCGCGTAATCGAGGTTAATGCCCGTCTTAGCCGTTCTTCTGCCCTTGCATCAAAGGCAACAGGTTATCCTCTTGCTTTCGTTGCAGCAAAGCTCGGTATGGGATATGGTCTCTTTGAACTGAAGAACTCAGTAACAAAGACTACAAGTGCATTCTTCGAGCCTGCCCTTGACTATGTGGTATGTAAGATTCCACGCTGGGACCTTTCTAAGTTCCGTGGCGTAGATAAGGAACTCGGTTCTTCTATGAAGTCCGTAGGTGAGGTTATGGCTATCGGTCGTAACTTCGAGGAAGCTATCCAGAAGGGTCTCCGTATGATCGGACAGGGAATGCACGGATTCGTTGAGAACAAGGAACTTGAGGTTCCTGATATCAAGGAGGCTCTCCACGCTCCAACAGATAAGCGTATCTTCGTCATTGCAAAGGCAATGCAGAGAAAGATATACAGCGTTGACGAGATCCATGAGATAACAAAGATTGACAAGTGGTTCCTTGACAAGCTCCGTCACATCGTTGACATCGATGATGAGCTTCGCAAGTGCACCTCTATCAACGTACTTAGCAAGGAACTCCTCCGTACCGCTAAGGTATATGGCTATACCGATTTCCAGATTGCCCGTGCGGTAGGTCTTGAGAAGGAACTTGGCAACATGCACAAGGCTACTCTCGCTGTTCGTGCGCTCCGTAAGAGCTACGGTATTGTTCCTTATGTTAAGCAGATTGACACACTTGCTGCCGAGTATCCTGCACAGACAAACTATCTGTACCTCACATACGCAGGTGTTGCTCATGATATTAAGTTCGAGAAGGACAAGAACTCAATCGTAGTTCTCGGTTCTGGTGCCTACCGTATCGGTTCTTCAGTAGAGTTCGACTGGTGTGGTGTTCAGGCTCTCAACACCATCCGCAAGCAGGGCTATCGCTCCGTGATGATCAACTACAACCCAGAGACAGTTTCTACCGACTATGATATGTGTGACCGTCTCTACTTCGATGAGCTGACATTCGAGCGCGTGATGGATATTATCGACCTTGAGACTCCTCACGGTGTCATCGTTTCTACTGGTGGTCAGATTCCAAACAACCTCGCCATGAAGCTCGATGCCCAGAACGTGCCAATCCTCGGTACTACTGCCAAGGATATCGACAACTGTGAGGATCGTGACCAGTTCTCTTCTATGCTCGACCGTATCGGCGTGGCTCAGCCTGAATGGGCTGCCCTCACCTCTATGGATGACATGAACGCATTCATCGACCGTGTAGGCTTCCCTGTACTCGTCCGTCCTTCTTACGTGCTTTCTGGTGCTGCCATGAACGTATGTTCTAACCGCGAGGAGCTTGAGAAGTTCCTTCAGCTTGCTGCCAACATCTCTCAGGAGCACCCTGTAGTTGTAAGTAAGTTCATCGAGCACGCCAAGGAGATTGACTTCGACGGTGTTGCAAAGGATGGTGAGATCATCGCATACGCTATCTCTGAGCACGTTGAGTTTGCTGGTGTTCACTCTGGTGACGCTACACTTCAGTTCCCTCCACAGAAGCTATATGTAGAGACAGTTCGTCGTATCAAGCGTATCTCTAAGCAGATTGCAAAGGAACTCCATATCTCTGGTCCGTTCAACTGCCAGTACATGGCTAAGGATAACGACATCCTCGTTATTGAGACCAACCTCCGTGCATCACGCTCATTCCCATTCGTAAGTAAGGTATTGAAGTATAATTTCATCGACCTCGCTACAAAGATCATGCTCGGTGTTCCATTCGAGAAGCCAAACAAGAACCTCTTCGACCTTGACTATGTAGGTATCAAGGCAAGTCAGTTCTCATTCAACCGCCTTCAGAAGGCTGACCCTGTCCTCGGTGTTGATATGGCATCAACAGGTGAGGTTGGATGTATCGGTGATGATACCTCATGCGCACTCCTCAAGAGTATGCTTTCCGTAGGTCTCCGTATTCCAAAGAAGACAATCCTTCTCTCTACGGGTGACGCTAAGCAGAAGGCAGAGATGCTTGATGCTGCAAAGGAACTCTTCAAGAACGGATATGAGCTCTTCGCTACTGGCGGTACTTACAAGTATCTCACAGAGCAGGGCATCGAGTGTAAGGAAGTGTTCTGGCCATCTGAGGACAAGCAGCCACAGGCTCTTGACATGCTCCGCAACAAGGAGATTGACATGGTTGTGAACATCCCTAAGAACCACTCTGTAAGTGAGCTTAGCAACGGCTACAAGATCCGTCGTGCCGCTATCGACCTCAACGTGCCATTGCTCACCAACTCACGCCTTGCATCTGCGTTCATCCACGCATTCTGCACCATGAGCCTTGATGATATCAACATCAGGTCTTGGCAGGAGTATTAAGATAGTTTATAGTGCATAGTTCATAGTGCATAGTTCATAGTTAACGCTCGACAACCAACTATGAATTATGAACTATGAACTCTAATAAAGCTATTGCCGCTTATGAAGGTTCTCTATGAGCCATTCATAAGCGGCAATTTTGTGTGTATTAACTAAACACAAAAGAAAAGATTTTTCCCAGATTTTTCTAAAGATTTTATTTTGATTTCTGAAGGAGCTTGCGACTGAAATTCCTTCAAATTTTCCTTCTGATATTTTATTGTTGATTTTCTTTTGATTTTTCTTTTAGATTTTAAAATCCAACATAAAAATCTTGATAAAATCTATCATAAAATATTTGGAGGAAGAAATAAATTCATTTCGCTCGTTCCTCGCTCAGAAATCATGAGAAAATCAGATATTAAAATCTTGGTGAAAATCTGAATAGCATAATTCCCCGAATTTCTGTTATTTCTGCAAATTTCCGTGGAAAGATGCGATTATTACAAAAAAAAATCGTACTTTTGCAGTCAGACTAACATAAAATAAGAATTTTAAATCTAAAACTACAAGAAATGAAACAATTCAACGATCCTGATTTCCTTCTCGAAAACGAGACTGCGAAAGACCTTTATCACAACCATGCTGAGAAGATGCCTATCATCGACTATCACTGTCACCTCAGCCCACAGATGGTTGCAGAGAACAAGAAGTTTGACTCCATCGCTCAGATATGGCTCATGGGCGACCACTACAAGTGGCGTGCTATGCGCTCTAACGGCATCGCAGAGAAGTTCTGCACAGGCAAGGACACTTCCGACTGGGAGAAGTTCGAGAAATGGGCAGAAACCGTTCCTTATACATTCCGCAACCCTCTCTATCACTGGACTCACCTCGAACTCAAGACCGCTTTCGGCATTGAGAAGCGCCTGAACCCAGAGACTGCCCGCGAGATCTTCGACAACTGTAACGAGCAGATCAAGAACGATCCTAAGTTCTGTCCTCGTGGCATGATGGAGCACTACAACGTAAAGGTTGTATGTACTACCGACGACCCAGCCGATTCTCTTGAGTGGCACAAGATCGTAAAGGATGATCCAACGGCAAAGACACGTATGCTCCCTACATGGCGCCCTGATGCTGCCATGAACATCGAGGCTCCTACGTGGGCTGCCTACATCAAGAAGCTCTCTGCTGTCAGCGAGACAGAAATCTGTTGCTTTGCTTCACTCAACGCTGCCCTTCAGAAGCGTCACGACTTCTTCGCTTCAATGGGTTGTAAGCTTTCTGACCACGGTATCGAGGAGTTCTACGACGACCCTTACACAGAGGCAGAAATCAACGCTATCATAAAGAAGGCTCTCAATGGCGAGACTATCACCAAGCAGGAAGAGCGCAAGTACAAGCACGCATATATGTACGAGCAGGGCAAGATGGACTACGCTTCTGGCTGGACACAGCAGTACCACTATGGTGCTATCCGCAACAACAACTCAAAGATGTTCGCACAGCTCGGTCCTGATACTGGTTTCGACTCTATCGGTGAGTTCAACACAGCCAAGGCTATGTCACATTTCCTTGACGAACTCAACTCTAACGGTACGCTCGCAAAGACAATCCTCTACAACCTCAACCCATGTGCCAACGAGGTTATCGCAACAATGCTCGGCAATTTCCAGGACGGCAGCGTAGCAGGTAAGATACAGTTCGGTTCAGGCTGGTGGTTCCTTGACCAGAAGGATGGCATGGAGAAGCAGATGAATGCCCTCTCTGTGCTCGGTCTTCTCAGCCGTTTCGTAGGCATGCTCACCGATTCACGCTCATTCCTCTCATATCCACGCCATGAGTACTTCCGTCGCACACTCTGTAACCTCGTAGGTAAGGACATCGAGAACGGACTTATCCCATTCACTGGCTATGAGGAGAAGCGTGTCCGCCAGATGATTGAGGACATCAGCTACAACAACGCGAAGAACTACTTCAACTTCTAAATAGTGCATAATTCATAGTTCATAGTGCATAGTTGGTGGCGGACGCTAACTATGAATTATGAACTATGAAATATGTGCCAAGAATCAGTAGATTGACATTATAGAAGTTGCCAATCGCCCTAAACTTTCAAAATACATCAAACCACAGGATATAGAATATCTTGAAAAACTCATCAAGACATATTGTATTTTCGTTGAGATAAATAAAAATCCGAACTGCCAATAAGAGATCTAAAAGATTTGTATTTACTTTCCCTATGTGAAAGCATCCCCCGCAGAATACATCCTTAGTGGTGATGAAGACTTTCTAACCGTAAATAACGTGAATTCGACGAATTAGCTTTTGCTGTCGAATAACATTAATTAACGTGAGTTCGACGAATTCAAGACTGCGAGGGCTGAAAGCCCGACACCTAATGAGGGCGCTGAAAAAGTCCCACAATTCTTTGAATTGCCGAAATGATCACAAATTAGATGCGGTAATAGTTGCATATGTCATTTTTTTTTAGTATATTTG
>CADCIQ010000008.1 GCA_902801425.1 uncultured Bacteroidales bacterium
ATGTTAGGATGATGGAGAAGAAAGAGATAAAAACTGTATTATTGTTAGGCTCTGGTGCCCTGAAAATTGGTCAGGCCGGTGAGTTCGACTATAGCGGTGCACAGGCATTGAAGGCGCTGAAAGAGGAGGGCATTCACTCGATACTGATCAACCCCAATATCGCTACGGTGCAGACCAGTAAAGATGTGGCTGACACCGTGTATTTCCAACCCGTAACCCCAGAATTCGTAGAACGCGTCATCGAGAAAGAACGTCCTGACGGCATCCTTTTGAGTTTTGGTGGTCAGACAGCACTGAACTGTGGTGTGGAGCTCTACGAAAAGGGCATTTTAGAGAAATATGGTGTTAAGGTGTTAGGCACCCCCGTTCAGGCCATCATTGACACCGAAGACCGTGACCTGTTTGTGAAGCGTCTAGATGAGATTGGCGTGAAGACCATCAAGAGTGAGGCATGTTCTACTGTCGAAGAGGTACAGAAAGCAGCTCACGAATTAGGTTTCCCTGTAATTCTGCGTGCAGCCTACGCCCTCGGCGGTTTAGGCTCTGGCTTCTGCGACAACGAGGAAGAACTCCTAGCACAGGCTGAGGAAGCCTTCTCGTTCTCGCCACAGGTATTGGTGGAGAAATCACTTAAAGGTTGGAAGGAGATAGAATACGAGGTGGTGCGCGACCAATACGACAACTGCATCACCGTCTGTAACATGGAGAACTTCGACCCCCTCGGCATTCATACGGGTGAGTCCATTGTCGTCGCTCCCAGTCAGACGCTCACCAACTCAGAGTATCACAAACTGCGTGCCCTTGCCATCAAGATTATCCGTCATATCGGCATCGTCGGCGAGTGTAACGTACAGTACGCCCTCGACCCCAACAGCGAGGACTATCGCGTCATCGAGGTCAACGCCCGCTTGAGTCGTTCTTCCGCTCTGGCTTCAAAGGCGACAGGCTATCCCTTGGCTTTCGTCGCTGCAAAACTGGGATTGGGTTATGGTCTCTTCGACTTGAAGAACTCCGTCACCAAGACCACCAGTGCCTTCTTCGAGCCCGCCTTAGACTACGTGGTGGTAAAAATACCTCGTTGGGACCTCACCAAGTTCCATGGTGTGAAGCGCCAGCTGGGTTCTTCAATGAAGTCGGTGGGTGAGGTGATGGCCATCGGCCGCACCTTCGAGGAAGCCTTGCAAAAAGGCCTAAGAATGATTGGACAGGGCATGCACGGCTTTGTGGAGAACCACGAAATCAAGATTGCGGACATTGCCACTTCACTGCGCGAACCTACGGATATGCGTGTCTTCGTGGTATCTAAGGCACTGCAGATGGGTTACAGCGTTGAGCAGATTCATCAGTTGACCAAGATTGACCGCTGGTTCCTTGAGAAACTGAAGCATATCGTCAACATCGACGAGCAGTTGCACGAATACGCCCACCTGTCGGAGGTTTCAGAATTCATGGAACCCAGCGAGTTCAAGGAATACCTGCAGTCACCAGAGGTTGCTCTGCTATTGCGTGCCGCCAAGGTCTATGGCTTCAGCGACTTCCAGATTGGTCGTGCCGTTGGCTTGGAACACCGTATGAAGATGGAGCAAGCTGGTCTCACCATCCGCAAATGGCGTAAGATGCTGGGCCTTGTACCTACTGTCAATCAAATCGACACTCTCGCAGCGGAATATCCCGCCCAAACAAATTACCTCTACCTCTCATATTTATAATCGAAATAACGGTATAACGAAAAAAACGAAATATTATGTGTGGAATCGTAGCAATATTAAACGTCAAGGAGCAGACGCATGCTCTTCGTGATAAGGATGCGATTAAGCGAGAGCAGAGTGGAGTTTGCTCCAGCTCTGCCGAGTGTGAGCATCCTCGCGGCGACTTACGCCGCAAGGCATTAAAAATGAGTCAGAAGATCCGTCACCGCGGACCTGACTGGAGTGGTATTTACAGTGGTGGCTCTGCCATTCTCGCCCACGAGCGATTGAGCATCGTGGATCCTGAATCAGGCGGACAGCCGCTGTTCTCGCCTGACAAGAAGCAGGTCTTGGCAGTGAATGGTGAAATCTACAATCATCAGGAAATCCGCCGTCGCTATGCCGGACAATATGAGTTCCAGACAGGTTCTGACTGCGAAGTCATACTGGCATTGTATCGCGAGAAGGGCATCAACTTCCTCGAAGACCTGAGTGGCATCTTTGCCTTTGTGCTCTACGACGAAGAACGCAATGAATTTCTGATTGCCCGCGACCCCATTGGCGTCATACCTCTTTACATTGGTTACGACAGCGACGGCACCGTCTATGTCGCCTCAGAATTAAAGGCCCTCGAAGGACAGTGCGAGCGCTACGAGCCGTTCCTCCCAGGACATTACTATTGGAGTGTCGACCCAGGTCAGAAGTGGTACTACCGTCGCGACTGGATGCAGTATGAAGCCGTGAAGGACAATCCCGCCAGTGTTGAGGCCATTCATGATGCACTGGAAGATGCCGTCAAGCGTCAGTTGATGTCAGATGTACCTTATGGCGTGCTGTTGAGCGGTGGTCTGGATTCATCTGTCATTTCCGCTATTGCTGAGAAATACTCCGAGATGCGTATCGAGGATGATTCCAAGACGAAAGCCTACTGGCCCCGTCTGCACTCGTTTGCCGTAGGACTGAAAGGGGCACCTGATTTGGCAAAAGCCAAACTCGTGGCTGATCATATTGGCACCGTCCACCACGAAATCAACTACACTATTCAGGAAGGTCTTGATGCCATCCGCGACGTCATCTATTTCATCGAGACCTACGATGTCACCACCGTCCGTGCCTCTACGCCGATGTACCTGCTAGCACGCGTCATCAAGTCGATGGGTATCAAGATGGTGCTCTCTGGTGAGGGTGCCGATGAAATCTTCGGTGGCTACCTCTATTTCCACAAGGCTCCGACAGCCAAGGACTTCCATGACGAGACCGTTCGCAAACTCGGCAAACTCTATATGTACGACTGTCTCCGCGCTAATAAGAGCCTGAGTGCTTGGGGCGTTGAAGGTCGTGTGCCTTTCCTCGACAAGGAATTCCTTGATGTCGCTATGCGTACCAATCCTGAGGCCAAGATGTGTCCAGGCTCGACGATGGAAAAGAAGATTGTCCGCGAGGCATTCGCCGATATGCTGCCCAAAGAAGTCGCATGGCGTCAGAAGGAGCAGTTCAGCGATGGTGTGGGCTATTCTTGGATCGATACCCTCAAACAGATTACCTCTGAGGCTGTCTCTGACGAGCAGATGGCTCATGCTGCTGAGCGCTTCCCCATCAACCCGCCGAAGAACAAAGAGGAATACTACTATCGCAGCATCTTCGCTGAGCACTTCCCATCTGACTCTGCCGCCAAGAGTGTTCCCAGCGAGGCCTCTGTAGCCTGTTCTACTGCCATCGCTCTCGAATGGGATGCTGCCTTCAAAGGCATGAATGATCCCAGCGGACGTGCCGTCAAGGGCGTCCACGAGCAGGCCTATTAACAAGGTGGATTCACATAATTTGGAGAAAGAACCTAACGTATATAAATAAAGCCCGCAACAATTGCGGGCTTTATTTATGATGATGTATTCATTACATTTGAAATATCTCGAGACCGGGGATAAGTTCAAGTTCGTCGTTGTCGAACGTGGGAGCCATACTAGGATCAGTTTGGTCACCGGCATTAGGTCCACTGCCTGCCAACAATTGCATGGTAGGCAACGGATAGACGCTCATTGCGGGTTTGATATATGACTTTTTCATAACCTTATTTCTTTATAAACAGTTTACCATTCTTGATATACACACCCTTGGTGGGATTCTCGACGCGACGGCCCTGCAGGTCGTACCACACATCAGACATCACACTTCTGACATCAGACATCGTTTCAATTCCCGTCGTTTCGCCACCATTACCAATGCCGAGACTGGTCACTGTGCGGTCAAACATGTCGGCCTTGAAGAACGGACGGAAAGCAGGACTGCCACCAGTGGCTTTCAGTTCAAACATGTTACCAGCTGCATTGATACAGTAGATTTTTTCTGTGTTTACAGCCTTGGTGTCACCCACGAAGCGGTAGTTGCCGCCAGTGACTACACCAGATGTACTCTTCTTTACCTCTGCATTTGCACCAATGAACTTGATGGTCTTGCCGCTTAGGTCGTATTCTGTACCCCAGCGGTTACCGGGCAGAGCGATGATATACGGAGTGTTGGCCTTCATCTCATCTGTGTAATCGAAATAGACCTTGGGGGCACTTGTATCGTCGCCTGTAAATTTCTTCAACCAGAACTGCTTGCCTGTATCACTGCCGCTGTGGAACCAGTCGATATCTGTTCCATTAGCCGTGACTGAAGTTACATCGAAGGGTAGCATGATGGTATTCCAACCATTGGTTCCATCGGCCCAGCGATCGTTGCTATAAGTGAACTCAATGTTCGTGGCCGTAAAGTCGATGGGAGAATAGAAGTCGTTACCATCTGTCAATGTAATATTAGCGGCAGTGTAGTTTGAGCCACTCTTGACAACGATGTTACCAGAACCGCTGGGAGGCGTATCTTCATCACCAATAATAAACAGACAGTTGGGCTCAGCATTTGTAACAGTCGTAATGCCCAAACCCGTCAGGTCGACAGCTAGTTTTCCGGCGGGAACATTGTAGCTTGTCGATGTTACTTTAGCTACAGCTGACGTTCCATCTGCAGCATAAGTAATAATTGCAGGCTGTGGATAATAATAGCCGACTTCGTCCGTTGCTGTCCAAGAAGATCCTCCTTTAAAATATATCACATCTACCTCGAACATGGTTCCGTATTGCATATCATCGTATTCGATAGGAATGACTACATTACCATTAGCTGGAACGACAACATGTGTAGATTTGTATCCCAATTTTTTCCATCCGCTGTTATATTGCCACAAATCATATTGGCAATAACCATCATAATCATACGTAGCACTTGGGTTTGTTATAGTCAGTTGACCCTTGAATATATTACCTAAAACAATGTATTGCTTTCCAGAAATATTTTCTGAATTCTCGACAGTGAGAGAATGGCTTAGGTCAACATCGTAGGAAGTGGGATTACCACTGCCACCACCTCCACTGTTGACGGTCAAAGTAGTATATACGACACCGTTTGTAACGTATGATCCAGATGCATCCGGGACAAAGAACACCAAATTATATGTTCCTGGAGTGTCCGGAGTATAATGGATGACACAATTCTTTGTTTCACCTGCTGGAATCACGAAATCGCTTCCTTCAAGCAAATAATAGGAGCTTTCGTAGTAGCCTAAATAGATATCACCGCTGTACTCTTTCTCGGTGTCCTTATTGGTGACATTCAAAGTGATATCTACCATTTCGCCAACCGCCACAGTAGCTTTGCTAAGTGTGATGCTGTTACATTTGAGATTAGGGGCCTTACCCGTGATAGTTGAAACCTCACCGGATTCTGTCGATTTCTGAATACCAATAACAGCATCTTGTCCGTAATGAAAACCATCAGTAGAGCTGCTGCCGCCGATACCCTGCGCGTCGGGATCAAGAGCAGACAATTTGAAGTAATCGTCACTCATGCCGCCCCAGCCCCAGTTGATGTGGAAGAAATCCTCACCTTGATAGCCGTCGCAGACAAATTCGTGGCCACCACCAGTAGATGCTCCGCCATAACATATGGGACGACCCTGACTCAGCTCATGATATAACAGGTTTATCCAATCATGATATGTATAGAAGCTGCGACTTACGAACTGAACAGTAGAACTGTTATAGTCAAAATAAGATTTCAGAGCATCAGCTACATTCGGAGTATTAGAACCTGATTCAGGACCATAGTTCATTTCAAGCGAAACACCACAATACTGCATCAGCTTGGCAACAGCGGCATTTTGCTCTGCAGTCTCGCTGCCAGTATAGTTTAACTTCATATTAGCCCAGTCGAAGGTTGTGGCAGGTAATCCGCCTATAGTATATCCTTGCCAACTATATGAAGGAATAGCTGCTGTAGCAGCAGTCGGCCACTGGTTATAATACATTACTTGAGCCATTGCCGTTGCCACGCAGCCAGTAGCGCAGTGTTCGTATCCTGTTTCATCTGTAATTGTAACCTTATAGGAGTAACTACCTTCATCGTATTTATAATAGGGGCAATTGTCATTGTAGGGCGATCCCTGATCCCAATGCGTCTTCACCAGCGGGGCAATGGGCGTTTTGACTGCTGACGGAGTGCGGCGTACGACAGGAACTGTTATGGGCTGGATGTTGTGCTCGTTCAGCCACGCAATCTCGTCGGCATAGCCCTGCAGCCAGGCACGCATGTTGCAAGGCATGTTGTCCGGGTCGAGGGTGCCCGTCTCGCTATAGCCCAGAATGGGCGCCGTGCGGTCGTCGTTCGACACGATGACATAGCCCTGGTTCTGATCTGCGTTAAACACATAGAGTCCGCTGACGCGTCCCGCCATCTTCAGCTGGGGAACCTCAGCCTGACTCCTCTTCATGCCCGATGGCGTCTGCTGCAGGAATTTCTGAGCCTGTTGCAGTGCCTGCTGGGGCGTCACGTCACCTGCCGTCATGATGACAGTCATCATCACCGACAGAAAGAGTAGAATTGTTCTTTTCATTGTTTTATAATTATTGATAATTGGATTGCTGCCTGCAAAGATACGAATAAATGAGCAAAATGCAAAATATATTTTGATTTATTTTCATTTTCGAATGGAAGTATCTTCTCGCGGAGCGAAAAGATAGTGCAAAATTTCGATTTAGCGAAGGAAATGAGAATAAATTTTCATTCCTGAGCGTGAGAAAGTTGATTTAATCGAACGAAAAACCAAATTTATTTGGATTTTTCTTTGAAATTTTCTCTCTTATTCGTATCTTTGCAGGGAGTAGCGTAAAGGAATAAGGTCAGACGGTGAATAGATAACAAGAATGATAAAGAAGTTCCTCATAGGCATTACATTGATTATCCTGATAGCAATGGCTCTGGCAGCAATGACGAAGCCAGAGCGGACTGCTCATTATGACACGCTGAAAAAGGGCCTGACGGTGGTCATAGAAAAAGTAGTGGATAGCCATCCGTTGCTTCAGCAGTATAATGCCATCAGCACGATGACGGCATTGAACGCAACCGACGAATACCTAAACCGGAACTTCCTGGTCTTCGAACATACGTTCTATAACGTAGGAACCATCCTCTATCAGGACATGTTCATCCCCGTATCCATTGGTTTCTTCGGGCAGGTTTGGCTGACCGTTGGCGAAGACGACCTGCAACGTCTGGCCGAACGCCCCGAGGTGATGCAGATACTTGGCATAGAGGATGCACTCAAGCAAATCAAGCACAAACTCCCATGACGTTATTCCCAACAGGTTATCATTTTTTCTTCATGGCGTCCTCAGCCCATTTCATTCTGAGACGGGCTTTGTCGCGGGCCTCCTGAGCCCAGCTGAGCCGGAGGCGGGCTTTTGACATGGCATCATTGGCCCAATCGGTATACATCCGCGACCGCCTGAGATCCTTTTCTTCTGCATACTTATTAGCCTGACGGGTATATTTCTCTGCCTCTTCCGTCAGCCTTTGCGCCTCGCGCTCATATTTTTCCGCCTCTTCATTATACCGTTGTGCCTCCCGCAAATACTGCTGCGCACGGTCAGACTGAGCAAGGGCAGCTAAGGACATACTTAGGAATAAACAAGCCAGCAATAATATTCTTTTAATAACCAATATTGCGTTCATTTGCTTCTTTTTAATAAAACAGAGCTGCCCTTCTCACAATGAAAAATCACCAGAGAAGGACAGCTGTTTATTAATTTACTAAATAATCATTACACAAAATCAATTACACTTTACAAGTATCAACTTGCCTTGCTTGAACAGGGCCTCACCTTCTTGCTTGGAAACTCGGTCAGACTGAGGTTGTGCAGATTGCTTCGTATCGGAAATCATACTTGGCGCAGAAGATTGTATATGTCCCTGATAAGAATCTGGATTGCCCAACGTCTTACCTGAAACGATGGCCCAGGTACAGATTGAGAATTGAGATTCATCACGAGTGATTTGTTTGTCTCCCCAGGCAGAATAAACGGTATCGGAGGTTCCCATTCCCAATTCGTTATTTTGGATGGCAAAATAGATACGGTAGCGGAAATACCATCTGGACCAATCGTGAACACCTGTACTTTCGTTAAAATAGAGATAATACGATGTGGCACTATACTTGGACGTTATGGTATAAAACCAATAGTTGGAGTTGTATTTGAAATCGGACAAAGCTGCCATGGGAAGCGTAGAGGACCTCGTCTTAAACTCATACCTATTCAGTTCACCTTGATTCCCGCTGCTGTCGAAGCCGACACTGCACAAAACATAATTGGTGTTAGCCGAATACGAATCACCTCCTCTATAGAAAACATTATTGTTGAGATTGCTTGCATTTATTTCATCCGTTTTTATCAGGTCTGCAACGATTTCTGCATCAGACTTGGAACTGATGTCAGTTTTCTTGTAGGCCTTGAAGTAGCCTTTCGAAACTTTTGTATCTACATTCCAATCAGTAACACAACCATCAGTATATGCAAGGAATTTATTGGGCACGAACTTACAATTAGCGATGGTGTTTGACTTTTCGGTTATCCACATGTCAACATCGAAATCCCAATAGTTATTTCCTTCTTCCAATTCAAGGGTATAAGTGATTTTTCCAACAGTAACGCTACCTGAGGCTTTTTTGCTACCCTCATTTTTCTTCTGATAAGACATCGAAATACCGATATCCTTAAAGTCTTTCACCATTTGGTCCAATGTTGGATAAGGATCTGGAAGAGCTGTCTTGTCAATCCTAAACGTATAATATACGGGCTTATCTCCAAGATATAAGTCATAGAATGGGATTCCGCAATAAGTGAGGTATTTAAGACTCTCGTTGCTGGATGCAAAAAACATAACAGTTTTTTCATGATTCGGGTCAGAAGAATCATCATAAGCTTTATACAGACTGACCAACTTGTTTTTAATGGTCTCGTAGGAATCAGTCTTCAGATTGACACCTTCAACAATACCGAACGGTTTCTCCAGTAAGTCTTTTAATGTTACTTCTTGCATCGTAGCAACCCGTGTCCAACCATTACTGCTATAGTTTGAGGCAGTGGGGATAGTGAAGTAGCCGCTTGTACCTGATTTCAGATTGTTGCCATTGAAGGTACGGGTATAAATGTCATTACCACTCTTTACTGTAATTTTGTTGTTTGATGTAGGATTTTTGAAATGACCATAAACATACGGTGTGTAGCTGCCATTCACTTTTAGACTAACATCATGATTGGTTACCTCTGTGAAACTTGCTTCGCTTGTAGACCAATTGAACGCATAACAATACCTGATGTCATTATCAACACCGGGCAAAGTGACGGTAGCTCCATTAGTACCGTTGAAACGCATACGCCAGAAATAAGGAGTCAGCGTTGCCTTAATTGAAAAAGTTGTTTCTGTTGTTGAGTATGTGGCAGTTGTCGTAGTGTAGACAGCTGTCTGGTCTGACAAATCAAGAGGGGTAATATTCCAAGCAATTTCTGTATGTCTGACCAACGATCCATTGTTATAAATATCGAAGCATCCTGTATCCGAATTGAAATGGTAATAGTTACCATCTTCCTGTTGGAAATAGTACAGCTCACACGTTCCAGATCTTGATTGGGAGTTGAACTCGTTTGTAGAATACATTATCCATCCGTTAGAACTAAGGACCAAGAAACCCTGATAATACGACGACCCACTCTTAAACCTCGCCAAAATAGTAGCTCCATTATTCCAATTGTAGGTCACTGCACGTGTAGTGCCTTGGTCATAGCCAGGCGCCTCGCAGATAAAGTCAACATTTTGCACATAAAAACCATTTTCCATCTTAACCGCCTTGGGTTCAGACATGGAATCGTCGCTTGAACATGCAGTCAGGCCTATAAGCATGGAGAGAGCCAGACTGAGCACGATAAATATATTTTTCTTTTTCATTGTTGTCATTTTTTAGGGTTTACTTATTATTCAAGTTATCATCGTCACCATATTCGTCGCGTCCGATATAGTCATCGTCCTGTGCGCCTTCCTGCGCAACGCTAACAGTCTTAGTGCCGCTGTTGGCCCCCTTGATGGTAATGGTAGCCGAGCGACTACTGGTTGAGCTGTTGGCAGCGGCTGTCACTTCTATTGTTCCGTTGTTGCTATCTGACGTCGGAGATACCGTACACCATGACTGATCGGACGAGACAGTCCATGAGTCGTTGGATGTTACAGTGATATTCTTTGTCTCTCCTGCTGCAGCAAAAGATAGAGATGATGGACTCACGTCAAGTGTATAGGTAATCTGTTTGGCGTCCTGATTGACTGTAATAGTCTTTGATAACAAACCTCCTTCTCCTAACACCTCAATGGTAGCACTACGACTGGTAGTATTCGGATTCTCTGCTACATTCACTGTAACATTAGCATTGTTAGAGCCAGACGACGGACTGACAGTACACCAACTCTCATTGCTCTTCACAGTCCAAGAAACATTTGACGTGATGCTGAACGAATTGCTTCCACCAGAAGACGCAAAGTTCAACTTTGATGGACTGATGCCCAAGAACGGATCAGGATCGGGAGTTGAACCACTAGCCTTCTCTGTTACTGTGACTCTTGCTGATACTGTGCCTGTATCGTCAGTAAAGGTAATAATAGCCTGTCTGTTTGCACCAGTATTGTTTGGAGAATTAACAGCAATTTCAATCTCTCTTCCACCAGATGCTCTGTTTGGATTTATACTCAACCAAATGCCAGAGCTACTGGCAGTCCATGAGGTATTGGAGGTTACCATAATTTTCGCAGATCCGTTAGGCTCGAGGGTAACGGAAGTAGGACTTACTGACAGTTTCACTCCTTCACCACCTGCAGAGTCTCCTCCACAATTTACTAAGAAGAGCACTGCACATAGTCCAGTTAGCACGCTTAAAATTGTATTTTTCTTCATAATACTATAGAATTAATTAGATTTTAGAAAATATATCCTACGTTGACACCAAAGTTGTAGTTTTTATAGTTGCCAAAGCCCATCTGGTAGTCAGCACCAATGGCATAATGTTTTGCAATAACAAGTCTTAGTCCTGCCTGACCACCCATTTGGAATGCCGAATAGATATCGGAGAACTTCACGTCAGCAAGAGTGGGAAGCGTACGCTTCATATTACCACCAACGTTGATGCTGAAACAGGGGCCGGCAAGTAACTGCAAGGCAAATGATTCGGAGAGCTTGAAATTAAACAAGGCCTGAACAGGAATGTCGACAAACTGGAAGTCACCCTTCTCATCGCGATAGAAATCGGAGTATTTATATCCCTTCGTAGCGAAGAATATTCCAACCTGCGCTCCGATGAGGTCGGTAAACATATAGGCTCCAGTTGCACCAATGTTAAAGCCCGTCACCCACTTGGTATCATTGTCATATCCTGCGCCCAAATCGCTGGCGGTCGTGAAGTTCACTCCACCATGTATGCCGATGAAGAGACGCTTTTTTGTCAGTTCCAGGACATAGATATTCATGAGATACACCCTGTTGCTCTTTACATCTTGCACGCCGAAGTCGTTGAAGACTACTTCCTTAGGCTCGTAGCCTTGCTTGTAGATGGTGAGCTTACGGTCGCCATTGGTCATGTAGGCCCAGACTTCAGCACCGTTACGCCTTACTTCAAAAGCACCCGACACACTGTCAATCTTGGCACCCTGGATTTTTACCAGGGCACAAATCTCGTTGTCCCAGTCGCGAATCTGGTCATCAGCAGCAATAAACTGTGTTGCCTGACCGAACTTCGTTACTTCAATTTCCTGTGAGAAAGCTGTCACAGCAAGCAGCAACAAACATGATAATAATTGTAATCGTTTCATAATACTTATTGTTTTTAGTTGTTTTGTATTATCTGAATGAACGTTTCTTTGCAGGGATTTCAAAATCTAAGATATTGATGATCTTATCCTTGGGCGTAGGCATACCAGCCATCTTGTCCGGCTGCCAAGTACGGACATGGATGATGGGCGGTTCGTCATTTTCATGGAACTCCCACAACAGGAACACATATCCGTCATCTTCATAGCGGTCTGATTTCCAGTGCTGGTGAAGCGTAACACCAAAGAAGTTTGGATTCTTCTTCGACCGCACCACTTCGGGATCGCTGAAGGTTACCTTGATATACTTGTTGCTTCTGAAGGTTTGTTTCAGTCGCGACAGATATTGCTGTTTGTTTTGCGTACGATAGACTATCTCCGGACGCAACTTTGGCTGATCGCCCTTGTTGTCGCGCTTCATCACCACAGAGCCCGTAATAATCAGTGCATCGTCGCTGAACACCTGATCCAGTGCTTCAATGTCTTTCTCGTCGTAATGGCTACGGAAATCCTCAACGAATTTCAGTATTTCCTCGCGACGGGCCATATCTACTGCATCACCTTGTTTGATGATATTGGTATACACATGGTTGGCCATAGCCATACGTGCACCCGTTATCTCGCCCTGTCGACTCAGACTGATGGTCAGCTGGCGCTCCCGTTCGCCATCATAGTCTTCAATGACAGGGATGACCTTGATAGCGATATTGCGCACCTGATAACCATTGACGGTAGTGTTGCAGTGCTCAGTAATCTCACTGTCCTCGCAGACAAAGTGCAGGTTGTTCCACAGTAGCGATAACGAATGTACGGCATTGTCGGTAATCCTTATTCCGCTAAGTTGCAGTTCGCCACCATTTGTCCCAGCTTTGGTTATCTCAGTCAGGAATTGTGATACGTTACTCTCAATATTACTCTTCAGACGTGTATCACTCAATCCGTCGGCAATGGAGAATCTTACGTTTTGCTGTGCAGTGGCCTTCAGGCCAAAACAAGCAAGAAATGTCAATATTGCTGCTAAATATTTCATCTTATCAGTTTTTTATTTGCCTTTATGTTGTCTTCACTTCCGTACATTCCCTCACCATTGATGTTAGGGATAAACAGATGAGCCTTGCCGCGAAGTTTGGGCTGGGCACTGTTCAGCTCTTCCACAGGACAGCTGAATTCCAGCAGGTGATGATAGCCCACAACCTCGTTGCGCATGTGCAGATAGCCCCTGGCAACAGCGTCTTCCGTATCATCATTTATATAGTAAGATGTACATCCTTGACTTTCACAGTAAGCCACCCACTGTCGAACGCTGATGTCCGTCGTTTGTTGGCTGTAGTTGCTCAACAGCATCTCAACATGTATGGTGGCATTAGCCAGTTGCGGTGCAGAACTCAAGAAAAAGTCCGACTTTACGTTGTCAGGATGGTTTGCCATGTTGCGAACAAAATGCTGTTCCAGTTCACGCCGACTCGAAAGGGAAAGCAATTCATAGTCAACGGGTACTGCCATGTTTATAATCTCGGAACCATCACGTCGCCAAATCACTTGCCACGCCTTATTGTCTCGTAGTGATATGCTGCATTCGTCCGTCGGTTGGATGCTGCATACGGTCTGCCACGTGCCATTGAACAACAGGATTTTCTGTAACAGCAGGTCATTCTCTGAATGGATCAGACTTCGGTCAAGGGCGGCATATTCTATGCAGTCATATATTGGTGACGGTTTCTGCTGGCGCATCATGTCGCTGAATAGCGGAAGACCGATATGCTCAACTTCTCCGTCGGCACCTATTCTCACTGCTACTGCCTGTCCTGAGGCCAAAGTGATGGTCGAGGTTGTTCCAGCAAAAGCATTATCAATCTGCTGTTCCATATTCAGTTTCGTTGCAGCAGTCTGTAACATCCGGCAGCGATACTCTCTACTGACAACACCATGGGGTATTGCCAATAGACAAAAGACTACTAAAGCGTGTCTGATGTCGAATTTACGGCATAATAGTCTTTTTCGTTCCATCTGCTTTTATCCAAGTTCCTTGATACAAGTATCCGTCGTCGTCGAATTCTGCATTGCTAATCTTATCTCCTGCCTGAGCGCTTATCGAGCCGCCATTGCTACAACGAATCGTTGCAGAAGACGTAAACGTCAGCGTCCCGAAACCAATGGGCTTGCCACCACTGACTCTGCCGCTCCATGAACCATAGCGCAGATTGCCCTTCGCAACCTTAGGTTCTGGTTTGGCTTCCGGCTTAGGTTCTGCCTTTGGCTCTACTTTAGGTTGCGTTTTGGGCTCTGCCTTGGGTTCTGGTTTGTGTTCTGACTTTGGCTCTGCCTTTGGTTCAGCTTGGGGGGCTGGCTTTGGCTCAACCTTGGGTTCTTCTTTAGGTTCTGCCTTGGGCTCGAGCGTAGCCTCAGGTTCCGCTGTAGGCTCTGCCTGAGGAACAGCCACTTGTTCATTTTGAACTGCTGCCGTTATGTCCGGTTTCGTCTGTGGCTTTTGCATCATGACAAAAACGCCCACGCCTATCAGGGCGAGTGCTGCAACAGCACCGGCGACTATACCGATTATCCGTTTATCGACAGGCTTGGATGGGCCTTTGGGAGTTATAGGCTTTTTGGCAGCCCATGTGACAGCCTCTAAGTCCACACGCATTTGTGCCGAGGTACGATAGCGTAAGTCCTGCTTCTTCTCGCAAGCCTTTGCAATAATCTTTCGAAGCTGTTTGTTATGGACGGCCGTCAATGGCAGTTTCGTCTTCAGCTGTTGCTCCAGTATTTCGTGACGTGGCCCCTCAAAGGGAGTATGACCGACAATACACTGATAGAGCAGGACACCCATCGCATAGATATCCGTAGTCTGGTTCTGATGCTGAATGTCGCCTAACACCAGTTCGGGAGCAGCATATTCCGGCTTTCCCAAAAACTTTCCTGCCACCGTCAGTCCCTTGTCGTTCGTTGTCAGCGTATTCATCTGCTTGGCAATGCCGAAGTCTATCAACTTGATATGGCCATCTTGGGTTATCATGATGTTCGAGGGGTCGATGTCACGATGGATATAGCCAGCGTCATGCAGTGCCATCAGTCCGGAAAGGATGTTCATGACTACGGTCCGTGCAAAGTGTTCCGAGTCGTTTTGATAGTCGGCTAACAGCTTTTCTGCAAACGGCACGCTAACCCCGTCACGGTCGGTGGTCTTGCCTTCCATCAAGTCGGACAACGAGACACCTGTCAGCAGTTCGCTGACCACATGATAGTGCATCTTCACATCACCAAACTGAGTGCGTTCGGCAATCTCTATAAATCCCAGCATCTCCACCAGATTGTCGTTGCGTAACTGGATGGAGGCCTCACGCCGGGCACGTTCGATGGCATGTTGTGGCAAGTCGTCGAACATGAACTTGATAGCTACAGGGCGCGTTGCTCCTGTGTGTTCATTGACACACGTGCCTTTGAACACCTGCCCCATACCACCAACACCGATAGGTTCGTCGCCAGAGTCCAGCTGGTAGTAGAGCCCTTTCCGCTTCTCAGTTTCTCCCTGTAGTCTGATTGTCGCCATTTTTATTGCTATTTCTGTTGGATGACCGTCATCCTGAACTTTTTATCCTCGCTGGAGAAGACAATCTCTCCCTTGCGACCCGTACTGAATTCAGGACTTTTCTTGTCTATTGACTTTGTGACGAGTGTTACTTTTGAGGTCTTTGTGTCCTGTCCAGTTGATGCTGCAGCAGTGCCTGTCACAGCTTTTTTCAATGCAGAGCCTAACTGACCAAAGATACCTTTTTCTTTCTTCACCTCTACTTTTACCTCGACCCAGTCTGGCTTCGATTCCACATACCACGTCTGGTCGTAGTTCGTAGAGATGATGGAGTCGGAGTTGGTATAAACCTCTATTGATTTCTTGCCGCCTTTCAGTCCGAACTCCACCTGATGGTGGTCGGTGCTGAGCGTTACGGACTTACCTAATTGCCGAACCCTAATCTCCTTCTGATTGTCACCATAGTCTATCTGTATCACCTGCTCACGATCCAGCGTCTGGTCGTTAGCTTCAACAGCAATGTCTATCGACTTGGCATCGTTACTCCGAGTAACTTTCAGGAAATTATCCATGCCTCCCACTCCTGCCGGCACACTGAATTTCCAATTCTTCGTAGGTGCGTCCACCCTTACATTGAGTGAGCCTGCCTTATCGCCGTCGAACACGATATTGCTATGGCTGACGGAGAATCTCGTGGATGTCGTGGCCGTTGAAGCAGTTTGCGACGCTCCTTTCTTGCCGCTGCCTCCACCGCCACCTCGTTTTATCTGCGAAATATTCTTGTTGCAGATGGCAATCTGGTTGTCGCACATCTTTTTCTTGTCAGCGGTTGTGTATGCGACCTTGGCTGCTTTAAACTTCTGGATAGCCGCATTTTGGGATGCCACTGTCATTGTCTGCTGCAATTTCTGGCCATCAATAAATAGTTTGTCACCATTCTGTGCCAAGGCCACCGCCGCCACACACAGCATGAATGCCATGACCATCAATCTTGATAAAATATGACTCTTTCTCATAATCTTCCCAATTCTCAATTTTCAACCTTAAACTTTCAATTTCCAATTCCCTTCAAAAAGTCTTCCACGGCTTTTGCCCGTTTCGCATAGCCCTCTGACATCTCGCTCTCACCCAGTTCCTTCATCTCCGCAGCCTGGTTGGAGAAAGTTTCCTGGGCTTTCTTAAGGGCTGATATAGCCTTTTGCATGTGTGAGTCGATGTCAATCTTTACCTTATACGTTTTGTCTTTGCTTACAGCGTCGGCCACCTCCTGATAGGCTGTCACGGCTGTCATCAGCGACTGTTCATAGTTTTCCCGTTCGCTGTCCATGCCGTCCTCCATATCCTCGTCGGCCTTACTGATTTTAGCATTGATGTCTGCCATGAACTGCGTCTTTTGCTTCTCAAACAGAGCCTGTTCAGCCTGAGCTTTGGTAGCCTCCTGTTTGCCTTTAACCACTACACCGACAACGGCCAATATGACAACCAATGCCGCAGCAATGCCGGCAAGCATCATCTTCTTCTGCTTGGTCAGTCCGCCCTTCATAGCCTTGGGATTCTCTATTGCCACACGCATCTCAGAAGATGTCTGGAACCGCAGTTCCTGCTTCTTCTCACACGCCCTGGCAATGATAGCCCGCAAGTCCTTGTTCTTGATGACGTCCAGCGGCAATTTGGCCTTCAACTGTTTCTCAAGAATCTCATGACGTGCACCCTCAAAAGGAGTATGTCCAATGATACACTGATAGAGCAGAATACCCATCGCATAGATATCCGTAGTCTGGTTCTGATGTTGGATGTCGCCCAATGCCAATTCAGGAGCAGCATATTCCGGCTTCCCCATAAACTTGCCAGCCACCGTCAGTGCCTTGTCACTGGTGGTCAGCGTATTCATCTGCTTGGCAATACCGAAATCAATGAGCTTGATATGTCCGTCCGTTGTCACCATGATGTTCGAAGGGTCAATATCACGGTGGATATAGCCCGCATCATGCAGCGCCATCAGTCCAGACAGCACGTTGACGACAATAATCTTGGCAAAGTGTTCCGGGTCGTTCTTGAAATCCTGCTGCAACTTCACGGCATAAGCCACATCCTCGCCATCACGATCCTGCGTCTTACCCTCGAAGATGTCTGACAAAGACACACCTGTCAGCAGTTCACTGACCACGTGGAAATGTTTCTTTACTTCACCTAAAGCTGTAGTCTCATCAATTTCGATGAATCCCAGCATCTCCACCAGGTTGTCGTTACGCAATTGGATGGAGGCTTCTCGGCGGGCACGTTCGATAGCTTGCGGGGGCAGGTCATCATACATGAATTTGATAGCTACAGGACGCGTTACTCCTGTGCGTTCATTGACACAAATGCCTTTGAACACCTGGCCCATTCCACCTACGCCAATGGGCTCGTCCTCAGAGTCCAACTGGAAATAAATGCCTTTCTTCTTTTCGGCTTCTCCTTGTAATCTAATAACTGACATCGCTTATTATAATTGTTTTTTAATTTCTTGTATTTTCTTTGACAGTTGCTGTATCTTGTCCTTTGCTGGTCCGGTCGAGATGTACTCGTTTTTGTTTTTCGGATTGACAGCGACTTTATCCGTAAGGGGATCCGTACTCTTTAACTCTCGATTAATGGCAGCGATTCTTGAGTTGAATTTTCCACCGGTCTTCTTGTCAAGCATCAACAGCTGCTCCACAATTTTTGTCCGATATTCAGCTTTTTTCTTCGCTGCTTCAGGCCAAGTGCTACCCTTTGCTTTTTCCATTTCTGCAAGCAGGTTGATTGCCCGCTGCGCAAGTTCCTGTGCCGTGGCCCCCGATTTTGCTGCCTGGGGCTTACTTTGCGTATTATCACTAGCCTTCTGCTGAAGTTCAGTGAGCTTCTTCTCCAGTGAGTCAATCTTGGAGATTAATGTCGCCTGCGATTCTTCCAATAATTCCTTTTCGTAACGCAAGACCTCCACCTTGGTAATCAATTCCTTGGTATCTCCATCCTTGACATTTTGGTATAATGCCATATTGGATTCCAGCTCCTGATTCTTCTTTTCCAACTCGGCCATCTTCGGCAAAGCACTCAGCTTGGCGGAACATACAATGTTAAACACAATGCTAACCACCAGTAAAGCCGTAAGTACAGCGAGCGCAATTTTCAGTATTTTACTCATCTTATCCTTCAGTATTGAATCCGTATTCATTTCGATGGCAGCCAAAGTGTGGTTGTCGTGATGACCGCCAGTGGAGAAACCTATCTGGTCTATCTCTGCAGACAAATTGTCCACCAAGTCAGAAAGCGTTTGTTGGGATGTCAGGCGCTGCACCAACTGCTCATGCGGCATGACGCCCCAGACACCATCAGTACACACGAAGAAACGGTCACCTTTCTGATACGGCACTTCTGTTATCTCGGCCGTATGGTTACTGGTATTCCCCAATCCGCGCATGATGACATTCGACTGTGGCGACGTACGGGCCTGTTCTTCTGTCAAAGCGTTGTTTCGTACCAACTCTCCTACCAACGAGTGGTCGTCAGTCCGATGTGCAACACGTCCATGGCTAATCCGATAGCAGCGACTATCGCCAAGATGCGCAATGACGGCAGACTGCTGATTGATCAACACTGCGACCAACGTAGATCCCATCCCCTTAAGTTGGGGACTTTCATCCATCTTCTGATAAAGCGCATCGTTAGCCTTGCTGACAGCCATCTTCATGGCCTCAATACGTGACGTATGAGCATTACATCCTTGTAAAACTGCCATCAACGTATTTTTCGCAATATATGAAGCTGTCTTGCCACCAGGACCACCTCCCATACCGTCACACACCACCAAGAGGAATCCAAGGGGTGTGTCCATGCATCCCCAGTCATCCTGATTTTCAGGACGACCTCCCTGCATGGAGTTTCCTACTCCTTGTAGTGGGATGATATGGGATGTGAACGCTGTTACCATAGATAATCCTGCTGTTTTATGACAGTGCGGCTATTAATATAAACACCCAGATTAAGGAGAAAAAGACAGCGAGGCATATCACGATGATAGCTGCTATGTCCCAGTTGGATTGTGTCTTGACAAAATCCTCTGCACTGTCCCATCTCTTATTCTCCCAGGCCCAGCGAGTACCGTAAATTCCGAAGATAATGTTCGGAATAAGGGGTATCCAGCTTCCTAAGAAAATGGCTACGAGAAATGCCCACCAGCAACCATTGAAGAATCCCCAGATGCCATAGAGTCCGAAAGCTCCCCAACTCCACTTATGAAGGTCAACCTGTGGCTCGGCAGCAGCCCTCAGTGCCTGACTCACTGGTGAGTCTGGCACTGATTGATAGGCATTGTTCACTGGCATGGGTTGTCTTTGCACGAAGAAGGAGTTAATTTGGTTCCAATTGAGCTGATAACGACCCGCAATCATGATGATGTCCCCCTGACGTATAGGCACGGCACGACGTCTCACCATGATGTTGTTCACCATGGTTCCATTACTACTATTGTCACGATACATCATCTGATTACCGTCATAGTAGATAGAACCATGATTATTGCTGGCATAGATACATCTGTCATCCAAATAGATGTCACTGGTTTTAGATCTACCTATTGTTATCTCTCGTATGTTCATAACCCTTATACCTTATTTAATAGTAAATGGAATGGCTTTCTTGCTCTTCGCATCATACAGCGCAAAGACTCCCTGGCCGCCTACAATATACTCCGCCTTCGTGGTATGATTCACGCTGGTTTCCAGACTGGCTGGGCGAACCGTTGCATTAACCAAGTCACGATAGCTGAAGTAGTAATACGATTCCTTACCTTTCTTGTCGGTATATTTGGAAACTTTTACCAACTGATAAGCCTCAAGATTACTACCATTGGCACTCCGATATTCCACAGTCACCTTGGTATTGTTATTGGCTTCCCTGTCAATAACCACCTTGTTGCTCAGACTGTCAAACACGATATTGTCACCCTGCTCCTTGATATTGACTAAGGCAACCTCCTGACGATTGATGACGACATCGCCTTCTTTCAACAGAATGTCATACTTGGGATCATACTTGGGATTCTCTTCTTTACGTGTCTCGGCAATATCCGACAACTTAATGCTCTGGATGGCCCCTGACTGCTGCTGCACAAGGAAGTAGTTCTCCGAATCCTTGTCGCTGGTGTAGTTCTGCTCAATGATGATGCCCTTGGTCTCAGCACCGCTCTTCGTCTTGACAATATCAAGGAGCGGACTTTGAGCAAAGATGTCCTGATTGGGATTGATAGGACGGAAGGTGTACTTCACCACATCATTGATTTTGAACGACTGACGCACGCGATTGTTCAAATAGAGTGTCAGCACGGAGTCGTTCTCTTCGGCATATTGTCCTTCAAACTCCATGCCCGACTTCAACTGGTAGATACGGTTAATGCCTGACAGGGCAGTCTTTGAACGAGGCTCTCCCTTAATGGACACCACATCCTTCCATGCTATCCGATAAGTATTGGGAGCCATCTCCAGATATTTCACCACCTCGCCACGTTCCAAGATCTTTACACGAGACACAGACTTGTTCTTTGAAGAGACATCGGCAAGCATGAGCGTACGGCTGTCGCCCACACCCTCGAACTCATCGTTCTTTTCTGCCCAGTCAATCCATGCCTTGCCAAGATCTTTTATGTTATAGTTTTTCTCATTGCTGATGGTGGCATCCTTACTTTTCAGACATATCTCAGCTATGTCAGTATGGAAAGTCAGATTGCCATTACCTTCCTGTTTCTGGATATAGCCACTCAGCACTGAACCATTCTTCAGATAGATTTTCTGTACGATAACTGCCTCAGCACTGCCTGCAAAGCCCAGTGCAAATGCTATAATGGATAATATCTTTTTCATAGCTTACTATTTTATTATTTTATATGAGGCGAATCCAACAGCTCTTTAATATATTTGGCTTTTATACCATAATTAAATCCTTGAGTGCTAGTTACGCCAGAATTCAAGATTCCTACCAACATTCCTTTGTCATTGAAAATAGGAGAACCGCTGGCACCGCCGAAAGATGCTGCGTCAAAGCCAAACTGGAATTCATTAAGTATCTGCGTGATACTTCCTCCTCTCGCAAGCAACTGGATGCCATTTTCAGACTGCTGATCCTGTAGCGATGTCAACAATGGGAAACCAAGGGTGTAGATATGCTCACCAACCTTAAGAGCTTCATCACTGACATCAATACTGTCCTTAACGTTGACAACAGTACATTCGCTGGTTGGTAAGCGTTTGCTGATGGTTTGGACAAGTGCAACATCCTTGTTGATGTCTTCACCTGCAGAGAGAACCCTGCATTTGTTGATGTTATCAGCGTCAAACACCTCACCATGGGGAATCAAAGCCACATAATCCAACACACCGGTGACCTTCACCTGAGACAAATAAGCATTGTATTGTGTTGTTCTTAATGCTGAATTCAAGAATGCAACATGTCCAGTAAACCATCTCGCAAATGATTGTTGCAGGCGTTCGCCCTCACCATTGAAAAGCCAAGGTTTTACGACGTGGAGATTTGTTATCAGCTGGCCATCATTGGAAATAAAAAAGCCAGTACCTCCATACATGCCTTTTTTGTCCAATGCATCAATTAATTGTTTTGAACTATATGAACTGACATCAACATAGTTGTTCTTTGTTGGCAACAACTTGGTCGGGATACGCGCACTTACGGGTAATAAAGCATTGAGAGCATCCAAGTCCAAATCTCCAATGCTCACTTCGTAATGATAGATTCCAACGAGCATGACAACGGAGTGATTATATTTGGCATATAGTTCTGTATCTTCTTGCTTTCCACTCCTTCCTGACATAAACTTGTATATGCCAAATCCAATACCTACCAGTACGAGCACTGATGCAGCGGCCATCAGGATGGTCTTCCAAAGCTCACTGGGCCACTGGACGGGTGTAGCCTTCAAATTAACAGGAACGCCACCACAGACAACAGAACTGCTTTTTTTAATACGGTATGGATTGTGAGGCGCAATTTTCTGTCCGTCAACCGTAGTACCATTTTTACTATGGTCAATAATATACACCTTGTTATCCTTACCAACCTTAATGGTAGCATGATAACGACTGACAGTACCACCGGAAATCTGAATGTCATTATTGAAATGTGATCCAATGCCGTAAATAGCCTTATAGGCAGAGTTATCCTCTGGCATAGGTATCTGACTCCACTGTAGTTCGACATCAGCAAAACGGATGGCATCACCTCGGCGAACATTGACAGGCTTACCGGGTTTAATGGCCTGGTTCTGAATGAATGTACCATTCTGACTGCCTTTATCCTCTAACAGGATGTCACCACTGTTCATCAAGGTTATTTCCGCATGGAGGGAACTAACTTTCTCACTATACAAAACGATGTCACATGTAGCATCGCGGCCAATCTTTAAAAGTCTCATAGTCTATATCGTTTTAGTTATTATTATTTTTTTATCCACGCACACGAGTTGTCTTTGGCTCTTCTTTCTTGGGCTCTGGCTTCTTCGGCTCGGGTTTCTTGGGCTCCGGCTTCTTCGGTGAGGGCTTGCTGACTTTCTTCTGCTTTACCTTATTCAAAGAGTCTTGCACGTGCTTCGTCATAGAGTCTTGCTTTTGCTTTTCAATCTCCTCTATCTTCTCCTTTTCTTTCTTCAGCGCAGTAGAATCCACTGCCACAGGAGCAGGCTGGTCGCCACCTGTTGTTTCTTTGTTGGATAAAGCGCTGAAGCCCCAAATGCCTCCAATAATCAGGAGGAGTGCAACAACACCGATAACAACCCATTTGATGATGGTAGCACCGGTATTGGGAATCAAATTCCAGTCAAGTCTTGCCACATGAGCGAAGGACACATTGTCCTTGCGGGTTACGGGTACGGGTACGTTCTGGGCAATTCTGATACCATTGACGTATGTACCGTTGTGGCTCAAATCCACAATGGTCATCTTTCCAGAAGGTGAAACATTGAGCGTAGCATGTCTGCGGCTGATAACATCACTATTGTCATTGATGATGATATCGCAGCCCATTTCTCTACCAATTGAGTAAACTTTCATATCTTTATAGTTTTATTTATTGTTTTCGTTAATTTCATCCTTGAACTATGTAAAAAATCACACCTGCCAAACAAAGGAGAGCCAAGGCTAGTATAATTGTGATGGCACGTTTTGAGATTTTTGTTTTGAGCTTTGAATTATTTTTTGTTTCTACTATTGCTATAGTCATATTATCGTGGTTTCCACCATTAGAACGCCCCAAGTTGTCAACGTAAGTGGCAATATCATCTACCAAAGCGCCAAGGGACATCTTCCTGTTTTTCAACATCTTGAGAAGTTCCTTCTCCGGCATGGCACCATGGATGCCGTCAGAGCATAAGACGAAACGGTCGCCTTTGATATACGGTCGTTCAACGATGTCAACTTCCAAGTCCGGCAGCATGCCCAAGGCACGCGTAATGACATTCGACTGAGCCGACAGGCGGGCCTGCTCTTCAGTGATAACCTTTTGCTTGACCAGTTCGAACACCATAGAATGATCGTAAGTGCGAAAAATCTTCTTTCCACCGCGAATCTGGTAAACACGACTGTCACCAACATGAGCTACGAATGCAGACTTCTCGGAAAGCAGCAACACGGTGGCCGTAGACCCCATTCCTTGCAAACTGGGATTCTCGTTTCCTGCCTCTATAACAGCCATATTGGCACGGCGAATGGCCTTGATGATGATGTTTGCCACCTCTTCATCTTCATTAGCTTCGTCGACACCAGTTATGATTTCCTGAACGGCAATGCTTGAGGCTGTCTTTCCGCCAGGACCACCACCCATTCCGTCACAGACGGTAAGCAGGAATCCCAAAGAAGTTTCCTTATATCCGTAGGAGTCTTGGTTTTCTGGCCGTCCTCCTATTCTGGACTCGGCAAAGCCGACGAAAATGTCGGCATCATTTTTATGTAGCGTCTTAAGTTCCATAGGATAGTCGAAAGTCTTATATCAGTAATAGGACGATAACAAATATGACCGTAGCAATAGCTACTGTTCCAAGTATTACCAACAGGACATGTTCCTGTATCCAGTCTGAAATACGTTCAGACAGCGGGGGATCCGGAAGTAAGGCATCCTGAATAGCATGTTTGAATTCCAACGCAGTCTGATAACGCCTGCTTTGTTCCTTCTCCGTCGCTTTCCAGATAACCTGCATCATTTTGTTAGGAATACGTTCGCTGGCAGGCAGCCGCTCCTTCATCTGCCTCGTGAGTGTTTCTGCTTCCGACTGGCAGGACATGGGATTTGTTCCTGCCAGCAACTCATAGAAGGTGATGCCCAACTCGTAAATGTCGGTGGTAGCGTTTATCTGGACATTGGCGCCATTCTGTTCGCGTAGCATCTGCTCTGGGGCAGAATATTCGGGCGTGCCGATAAAACCATAAGATGAAAATTTGTTACCACCATTCATACGAGCGATGCCCAAATCCATCAGGCGGACGTTGGAACCATTCTCAATCATGATGTTTGACGGCTTGATGTCGCGATGAACGACACCACGAGAATGGACATAGTCAAGTGCATCAAGTACCGAGCAAATCGCGCTGCATATCTTCTCCACACGCAAGGGAGAATTCTCGAAACTCTTTGCGTACTTGTCTATGTCCTCACCCTGAACGAAATGGCTTAAGATGAAAATAGGACCTGACTCAGGTGCATATTCACAGTAACCCACCATTTCCACAAGATTGGGATGGCGGAATGCCAAGGAGGCTTCTTGACGCGCACGCTCGCGAATCATTTTATTATTAGCATAAGCATCCTTTACCTTCTTGACGGCTATCATGGCGCCATTACTACACCGATAGCCAAGATACACGTCACCCATGGCACCGCTGCCCAATGGTTTTTCCATAGGATTATAGCAGTACCACTCACCCATCACATACAGATAGATATAGGGGTCATTGGGACGTTGAACAACAGTCTGCATCCGAACCTACTTTACTTCTTTAATTCCGTTAGCTTTTTTACTACATTCCAATAGTACCGCCCTTGTCGCTGCCGGTACCAGAGCCGTCAAAGCCTACTGTTCCACCAGGATTGAATCCGAATGGAGGTGGTGTAGGACCAGCAAACGGTTGGTAGCCATCTCCAGGTCGTGTAGCATTGGGATCCGTATCAGGCTGCCCGACATAGAAGTCGTCTTCTGTCTCAATAGCGATAAAGTTCTCGGAAACAGACAGGCCTAACGTTGGAGCATCAATGAGAATCAATAGCAACTCGTAGTTGTCACCGATAGTGATGATATCGCCATTCTTGCATTCCACAGCTGAGAATCCGAGGCTTTCGCCATTAAGCATCGTACCATTGGTGGAACGGGCGTCACTCAGTGAAGCGATAACTTTCTCTGGTTTCTTCATCTTTCTTACTACGAGCACAGCATGTTCCGAGGAAACGGTGCCCTCTGGCAACATGATATCGCAGTCAGGACTCTGTCCAATTGTATTCTGACCAATTTGCAAAGGCCAGTACTCACCTGCTGCTGTGCGTGAAACGGAATAAAGGAAACCGACAACAGGCTTGCCTGTGGTAATAGGTCTTTTCGGCTGTTGTGGTTCTGCGACAGACTGAGCTCCCTGATTGGGAGTCCCTGCGACTTGATCTGTCATACCGGAAACAACAGTTCCCCGACTTGTGCCACGCGCACCTCTTGTGTAAAAACTAGAACCTGCACCCATATTTTGGTTAGGAGCATCGGCTGGTTCAAGACCCTGGATAACAGTTTTGTTTTGTGACATAATACTTATTTTTTTATTAATAGTTATTGTAATTAAACGTCTTTTTCACACTCTAAAAAGTGCTTTTACTAATTGCAAATTTAAACATTAATAATTCATTTGCCAAATATTCGTATAGCTTTTTGTCGTGCGAAATAGAGGACATTTTAAACAAAAAGTCGTCTTAACCATAAAATATGTCCTGTTAACTAACAATACTCCTTTTTATAGCAAAAGTATCTCTCTCGCCTCAACAAAAATCCGGGTTTGTATTCGTTTTTTTGAAAAATGAACTAACTTTGCAACGCGAAAAATTGAATCATGACTGTTTGGCCTGTAACAAAAAGAAATTGGTTGAAAATGCTCGTTATGCTGACGAGTATTATCGTTCTCTTTTCATGTGGTGAGAAGAGGCCCTCGACTGATGTGTCCCACATGCAGCAGACAATGGACTCACTGAAGATGTGGTATGCCCAGATGGAGGGCGACTCCATGAATGCTGCAAGCATGCGGATAAAGGCTTTTTTGGATCAGCATCCAAACGACAAGAGTGAGCCGATGCGCCGACTGCGGGCAGAATGGCTGAAGGCACGGGGTGTGTATTTTACCGCCATCAAAGGACAGCCGGACAGCGGTATCGTATATACAGAACGGGCGTTGGAAGAGATGAAGGACCTGAGGGGTGTGGACGTGTTGCGCGTGTTGGCCATGGCAAACAGGGCGGAATTCTACCGCCAGCTGGGACAGTTGGACAAGAGTGCCGACGGTTACCTGCAGGCCATCCAGATGGCCGATTCTACAGGGACTGGCGACTCGTTGGGAATCCCACTCATGCTGGGCGTCAGTACGGCCTACACCTTTATGGGCGACTACCACAACGGCCATCGTTGGTGGGAACGGCTGAAGAGCTTGCTGCCAGTGATGAAGCGCGACGACCAGTTCATCTATTACAACAATCTGGGTAACGACTACTTCTTCCAGGAAAACTATCAGGACGCACGTGACTGTTTCCGGAAAGCTGCCGATCTGGTGAAGGGCGACGAGGCTAAGTTGTGGGACTATTACACGGCACTAGGCAACTTGGGAGAGATTTACATCTGTCTGCATCAGGCTGATTCGGCACGACAGCTGATAGAGCAGGTGGACTCATTCTTCCATCGGGTCAATTTCCCACCGCTGATATATTATATGGCCACCTCACGCATGGAACTGAAGATGTTGGAGGGCGACATGCAGGGGGCATTGGCCATTGCCTCAGCCAGTCCCAAGGATGACATCAGTATTCCTGCCGCTAAGGTGCTGCGACTGAAGGCGCTGGAACAGCTGATGAGGAAGACCGGACGTTGGCAGGAGGCCATGAACGTCCACGAAGAACTGCACGGACTGAACGACTCGATACATGCAGCACAGTCGGCCATGCGCATGAGTGCACAGCTGTACCAATATAAGCATGACAAGGAGCGCATGAAGCAACAGCAGGAGATAGACCATCAGCAATTGCGTGCTCAACTGGCATTTGCATTGTCGGCTGTGGCTATGCTGGCGGTTGTGGTGGTGATAGGTCTCAACGAGTTGCGTCGTCGCAAACACCGTCTGCAGGAAATGGCTACCCGGCAGCAGATTATCAGCCTCCACATGGAGAACGTCCGAAACCGCATCACACCACATTTCATCTATAATGCACTGAACCATGAGATGCTGGAACAAATGGAAGGCAGGGCAGTGGACCTGAACGCACTGACGCAGTTGTTGCGACGGGGTGTTGACCAGGCTGACATGCTGGAGACCACGCTGGAGGAGGAACTGCGGTTTGTGGATTACTATGTGGAGATAGAAGGCAGGCAGATGGCCGACAAGCTGCAGTATAGGAAAGAGATTGCCCCCGACGTAGATACAAGCAAGGTCAATCTACCGGCCATGACGATACAGATATTTGTGGAGAATGCCATCAAGCATGGTCTGCAGCGTCGGGGCGGTGAGCTCACTATCCGTGTGAGCAGGCAGGATGATAACACGCTGATAGAGGTCATTGACAACGGACAGGGGCTTGGTAAAAGCGCACCGAAGGAACATACCGGTATGCGCGTAGTGCGCCAAACCATCCAGATGTTGAACGACCACAATCACCGGCAGATAACGTTTGGCATCGGGACGATTTCAACTACAAAGTCATCAAGAGTGGTTATAAATAAGGTAAAACACAAAACTAATTATATATATGAATAAGCAGAAACTGACTAGAGTCTTCATCGTAGACGACAATCAAGAGGCTGTAGAGCTGTTGCAGCGTATGTTGGAGAAGCACTATTCCGTAGAGGTTGTCGGCACGGCCAACGACGCAGAAACGGCGGCAGACATCATTGTCAATGCCGATCCTGACATTATCTTCCTGGACGTGGAACTGCCCACGATGTCTGGCTTGGAATTCTGCTCGATGATTCATCAGGACATCAAAACGGAAACCAAGGTGGTGTTTTACACAGGGCATGACAAATACATGCTGGAAGCGATTCGCCGACAAGCCTTCGACTATCTGCTGAAACCGCCCACGGAGCAGGACTTAAGTCAGATTATGACACGATACTACGAGAACAAACTGGCCGACATGCCTTTCGTGGAGCGCTCGATGGAACAGCAACCCATCATCTTGGTGGTGAACGCCATGAACGAGCATACCACCTTGCGAATGGACGACATTGCCTATTTCCGCTACAACCAGGAACGGAAGATCTGGGAGGCTGTCTGCATGAATGGTGCCACCTATCTGTTGCGTCATCGTACCACCGCCGATGTCATACTGAACTATTCGTCCGCCTTCGTCCAGATTCACAAGCGTTTCATCGTGAACATCAATCAGATCAAGATGATACAGGAGTCAACGTGCGTCTTGGTGGAACCGATGGAACAAATCAATGAACTGCGCATCAGCAAGAATTACCGTGCACAGTTCATGTCCGCGTTTTATTCGCTATAAGCGTTTCACGACATATAAGGGAGAATCAGAATCCCTACCCTTACGGTGGAGGGAGGATTATGCCATGTCAACACTATCATGATCTCTTTCAATCTGTGCCTGAACCTTCTTATAGGCCACCTTATGCATCTTTACGCAGAAATAAATAAGGACGAAGAAACTGATGCCGCCGACATATTCGTTCACCATGCCACTCATAGCCAAAGCGTCGTAGATACCATGAGCAACGACAGGAACCAAGAGCACACAAGCACAGACTTTCGGAGAATGGTCAACGAAGTGATAAACGGAATAGTAGTAGCCCATCAATACAGCAAAAGCATAATGCCCAGGAACAGCCAACAGCGAACGGGCAATGGCAACTGCCGCCCAGTTCTCTTCCTCGCCCAAAACATATCCGATATTTTCAAATGCTGCAAATCCAAGTCCGACACATACGGCATAAACGATGCCATCGAAGTGCTCGTCGAAATAAGGATTCTTCCGTAACACCTTCCAAAGTACCAGCAACTTAAACGTCTCTTCGGGCAATGCGGCTACGAAGAAAGCCATTGCCGTTGTAGCCAAGAAACTGGTTGGTTTGCCTCCAGTGCCAAACAATGTCGTGGATATACCCATCTCCACAATGGCCACGGGAATACATATCGCTGCGCCCCACAGCACGGCCTTCACCAACCACGAGGTCGGCTCCTTCTGCTTGTCTTTCTTCCAAATGTAGAAAAGCAGCACCATGGCCGGCAATAACGCTGCCGCAAACGGAATCAGTGTGCTCATCATCTACACAGCAAACAAATCATCCATGACAATCTCATTCTGCACCATATTGTAGTAGTTATTGTGCATAACGCCATTCGTTGTTACCATGACAAGGTGTAGCGTACGTTTGTCCTTTGAAAATTCCTGATAGGCGTCATGCTTATTTTGTAAGTCGCAGGCGTAGTCTTTATCTATCGTGAAAACGCTTGTAGAATGTTTCATCTCACAGAGGTCGGTAAATCCGTCAGCGCGTTGAATCACGAGGTCAATCTGTGCTCCCCGCCGATCGTCTGTGCCGCGTGTAAACCATGAGCACACATTAGTCTGGACGCCAGAGATGCCTAGGGCTGCTTTAATCTGCGGGACATGCTGGAGACACACCCGCTCAAAGGCATGTCCCTTCCAGGTATTATGGGCTGTTGACGTGCAGGTGTTCGACCAGTAACGTTCATCGCTGAAAGCATTCTTCTTGATGCAGAGGTAATAGAATAAGGTGTAGTTGTCTATCAGCTGATACATTGCGTTAGTCTCTGCGGTATCGGCGGAAGCAAAACGTCGTATGAACCCACACTCCTCCAACTCTTCCAGTACAGTGGAGAAGGTGCCTCCGTCAGAAATTTTGCTCATTGTGAGGATGTCCTCCCTGGTCATGCCCGACTTCCTGCCATTACTCAGACATGCTATGACCTTGAGATAATTCTCTGGGCGCTTGAACAGAATGGCATATAGAGCCTCGAACTCGTCACGAAGCTGTGCCGTCTCAGTAAAGAACAGTTGATCGACATTTTGTGCCACACTTAATCCCTTTTTCAGAAAACTCCAGTAGTAAGGTATGCCACCGAGAATCATGTAGAGTTCCAGCACGTCCTTCCTGCCTAATGCCAAGTTGGCTCCTTTGGCAAAAAGTTCACATTCTCGGAGTGTGAAGGGCACCAGTTTTATGCGGTTGGTTAGTCTTCCGCGAAGCCCACCCTTGTCCTTCAGCATTTTCTTGCTAATCCATGAAGTGGCACTGCCGCATACGATGAGTACAATGTCTTTTTCACGGCGTGCCGTAGCCCATCCGTTCCAGAAGTTTTCCAGCGCACCAATAAGGTTGCCCTTAGGGGTATCCATCCATGGCAGTTCGTCGATAAACAGCACCTTCTTTCCTGCAGGGGCTTCGGTGATAAGCTGTTTCAGCAGTTCAAAGGCTTCCATCCACGTTTTTGGTATGGCGCACTTTATGCCTGCCGCCACCAAAGAGTTGCGGAATGCCGTCAGTTGCTGGCGTAGCGTTCCTTTCGACACTCCTGTGTGCTGAAAGCAGAACTGATAATTGAATGTCTCGCGTATGAGATATGTCTTGCCCACACGCCTTCTGCCATAAACGGCACAAAACTGTGACTCATCTTTTTCAAGAAGACCCAGCAGTTCACGCTGTTCTTTTTCGCGTCCTATAATCATAAATATAGCATTATAATCAAAATCCGCTGCAAATATAATAAAAATTTATATATAATCAGCGGAAAATGCAATTTTTCTTTCATTTTCCGCTGATAATAAGACAATTTTAACTATTTCAAACAAAACACAAAGTCCTTTTTAAACTAAATCAACCGCATTTCCCCCCTACCCTTACGGTGGGGGAGGATTTCTTTGCGGAGTACAGGTTATTTTTCTGAAGCCAATAATACACACGGATAATCACCATTGCAATAGAGCACGGGAAGCGCATCTTTCGGTATATACTCATGGACCATACATTTGTTTGCTTCCTTGTCTATCTCACTATAGCGATCCATCATGGCCACTGTCAGCGGACTGCGGCTAAAGAAATAGTTGTCATACGACCTCCCGTCACCCGCATCCGAAGAGTCAAACGTCGGGTAGCTCTCCCATAACTCTCCAATATGCAGTCCGTCCGGGTTCTCCTTATATTTCTCCCTTCTAGACCACCTGCTATCCATCAGAAATTCGAATATAGGTTTACTGGTCCTTCCCGACATTTCTACCTGAGCCTTAACATCATCCACGCCGTCAAACCAGCTTCCTGCAATATTGAGCCTCGCATCTCTAGGGTAACACTGAATGTCATAGTCAGCCAAATGCTCATGCATACCGTTCACCCACCAGTTCTTCAGATTATTCAGTACCGTCTCTTCTCGTGCCAACCGGGGACATTCATCGAACAGCATCTCCAACAGTCCGTCCATCCCCTTTTCACGCAGACAATCCCGATATCGTACATTATACTGTATGACATGATCTAGATACGAATGTCCAAGACCCAATTTGTAATCCACTATTTCCTGTAAGCTATTATACCCACAAGGCCCATATTCAGATAAATAAACCTTCATAAGCAAATCCTTTCTTTATGACTATTATTATAACGTTATGTGCACATCATTTATTGCACAGCCACCGTATCTATTACTTCAATACTATCGCAATCATCATACTCATAATCCGGATTGTCAGATTGCAGGTATTCTTGCACGATAGGATTATCACTACAAAGTTTTTTGATTCGTTCGAAGTCACTTTCACTCAAACTAAAATCCTTGTCCGTCAGATGAGCAATCAGTAAGTATTGGGCACCACGTTTCGTTAGACAAGCCTGTTCGTCTGCCTTCATGTAATAATATGCCGCCAAACGCTCATTCATCAAATCAACATTCTCTTTGTCAGAACAGATGTCACCAAGAAGATTGCATGCCCATGGAATCCTTTCTGCCAACGCAGTGAGTTTCTTCATATCCGGCTTACTGCAATCCCTCCAGTTCGGAAAACACAAGAGCATTTCCGCCAGACTACTTCCATTCTCAGCGCCTTGTTCGATAAGGTGCTTCCCTTCCAAGCTGTCACCACGCTCCATGGTCATAATCCCTTTCATTGTGTACCCATCTACAGCCCCTTGATCTACCAGACGATCCGCCAAGGCCTCTGCCTCTTCCCTCTTTTCCTTGTCACACTTGTATAGCACCTCTATAGCAAGCCTGTATTCAGAGTTTTCTGGCAAAGAGTTCAGATAATCCTCTACATGATTGATGCCGTCATATTGGCATGCCATTGCTGCCATACTTAGCATACCGACAAAGTCCTGCTTCACACCCTTTCCGTCCCGATAGCAGTCAGCCAGCTTCACATAAGCCTGACCATCACCCCATCTGGCTTTTGCCAGCAGAGCCTTAAACTCACTACTTGTAGATAACGCTTCAGCGTTAGTTCCCAAAGTGCCATCCGACACAAACTGGTCCGTACAACTGACGAGCACCAGCGCAACCATTAAGTAAAAAAACTCTTTCATACGATTCTTTTTTTAATAATTCAACAACTTTATTCTTTATTTCATATTCAAACACCACTTGGCCCTGTCTGTCAGGTAAGGTCTCAACCGATTGTAGGGTATGGTAAAGTGGAACGTGCCTGCCGCGAAACAACTGATGGCGTATGGCTGAAAAGAGAAGACCACGCCCTCTTCTGACAACCCTGGCTGTGGAAGTCTATGCAGACCTGTGGGTTTGTCATTCTCGTCCTTGACACACGCATATTCATCAATATCCGGCTCCCATTTCTGATAGTTCGGCGATTGCTTGGCCTCCTCTTTAAGCAGTGCCAGAATAGCTTCCATGCAGCCATCCCTAAACAAATATTTATAGTCAATCTCCTGTCCGTGGACATGGTCAAAGGATATCAGCCGTTCCGTATAATAGCCATGAGCACCACCACGGTAATCATGCTTAAATTGCTGGTAGGTAACGAACCTGCTGTTTTTTACATATGCACTCAGACACAAGGTAGAGAATAGCGATGATGGAATCTCCATCTCATTCAAACCGTAATCGCCCTTGACTATGGCAAAATATACGTCAGCGGCAAACTTGCATATTCGCTGTCGATTGTGAATGTCACCTTCATACCGCCAACCAGCATTAGTTCTTCTGGCATAGTTGATATAGATTGCATTCATTGGAGGTAATTCGCCATCCATATTCCCAGAGTCCTCAATCTTCTCAACGAGCCATTTTGTAACCGCATCAGAATGCGCAATTGACCGTTTGGGAAAATCAACAGATATATCATAGTTGACCCTCTCACAAAAGTCAGCTGACGCATTATAAGTGGTCGTAGTGAAACCTGGCAAGGAAACAGTGAGCTTTGGCAGCCCCTGCAGGCACTCTTCATCTTCGACATCTTCTGCAACATCCTCATATACCAAACTATCTTCCTCGGTGCAGTCAGTAGCAGGTTGGCTACTACTATTGCACAAGGTCGGGCTAATGCTGAAAAATCCTCCAATCAACATCAGAGCCATAATTATGACTAAATATCTCATATACTTCATTGAACAGCCACAGTATCAGCAACCTCTATAACTTCGTCTACATTTTCATACTGTTGAGCCAGCATAGGCTGCAACTTATATGTATCTACAAGTAAGTCAACGACTTCCGCGAAAATCGGGCCACACATCCCTCCAGCGCTTGCCGGTAATCCTTCCTTTTCCAACACAACCATGATAGTATAAAGTGGCTCGTCTGAAGGGAAATATCCATATAACTCCATTCGTCTGTGATTTCCTTCCTTTATAAAAGTGCGGCCACATGCTGATACTTTCACATAATCCCGACCTGCCTTGCGCATCAGTCCTTGTGAAACGCTATGCTCCAAACCGACTTGTAACATCTTTATATACTGAGGCTCGGATATTTGCTCCTGAATAACTATTCCATCTTCACCCTCGGAAACTAGTTCAACCATTTTCCCACTGTTAGCGATAGCATTATAGAAAGTCAGAATTCCCATCGCACAATTTGGATTTCCTGCAAGATTTGAGTCAATCTGCGCATCAAACTCTGTCATGTTACCTCCATAGACACGCTCTTTGGCCATTGTAAAGGCTATCTGGGAACGTACTTCCAATGCTCGTTCCAATGAGATGGCACCATAGCCACCACGTCGCCAGTTATGGTCACGGACTTCACCATATATGCCATTGCCTGTATCAAACACATGCTCTGGAGTTACGTTTCCACTCGACAGCAAAGCAAGATAAGTAGATGCCGTTTCCATTGTACTCTGCTCCTGATCATACGTATCGATATAAGGTATAAACTTCTTGCCCTTCCTCTCCAAAGCCACATTTGCCTTAATTCTACCCGTCCTGGTCTCAACGACACAAACCATCGCCTTCGACCATTTCCAATAATCATTCATTTCCTCTTGAAGAATACCTGTGACAGCAGACTCCAATACAGGATCATTGTGTCTAATCGTCTCTTGCTCTATTAGACTGTCTACATTACTTTCACGAATTTGGACAGATGCCTTTTCTGCCACTTCATCCATCACAAACTGGTCTGTACAGCTGACCATCATCAGCATGACTACCAAATAGAAATACTTTTTCATACGATACTCCTTTTTATTATGTTGTTTCCTTGAAAAAATTTATTCTTGCTATACTCTCTTTACCTCGTCAACGCCATTGATGGCTGATATGTGTGATATAATAGTTTGGAGTTCTCCGAAAGAGTGTACTCCAAATGATATGTTACAGTTCACGATGCTATCTGTGGTCTTTGTCGTCAGCGCATCTATTGACAAATGTAGTTCGTTGGTGATACAATTGATGATGTCGCTCAACAAATGATAACGATCAACAGCTAATATCTGTATGCTGACGGGATAGAGGATAGAAGCCTTTTCCTCATAGTCAACTGAAACTATGGAATCACCTCTTTGTGAAGCCAGCCCAATAGCTACAGGACAGTTGCGTTTGTGGATGGTTATCGTGCCGTCTGCCTCCTTGAATCCAATAACCTCTTCACTGGGTATTGGATGACAATCGGGACAGAAATGGTAGACGGATTTCTCCTGCTTTGCGAAATAACTCTTCAGAAATCTCTTTGCTTTGTAGGTGAGAACGTGGTCAGACCAGTCCTTCTGCGGTGTTACCTCTGGATTAGTGACAATCTCTACGATGTCACCACGCTGCAGTTCAGCCTTGATGGAGGACAGCTGGCCATTGATACGAGCATAGTGGGCATGTTCTCCAATATGACTGTGAATTTCGAAAGCGAAATCCAATGCTGTAGCTTTCTTCGGAAGATTAATGGATTCGCCCTTGGGCGTAAAGACCATGATGTTATCGTTGTAGAATGCTGTCACCACATTGTCCATATAGCCGACCTCTTCTTGATGGAAGTCCAAATCGCGTAGTACCTTGCGGAACTTGTCAATCCACATGCGAACGGAATCCTCACGACGCTCTGCTACAACACCTATCTGATTATTGCGTACCATACGCTCACTGCTAATGTGGACCTCCTCCCAGCTTCCGAACTCTGATAGCAGTTGGACATGATAAGACTGATAGCCATTCTCCTTGGCACTATCGATGTACGATATGACAGAACAAGGTTTTTCGTTAAACACACTTGTCAAGCGCGAGTAGATTCTCAGAGCTATATCTTTTTCTTGACTCATGTCTTCACAAGAAAAGACAATCTCCACTACGTGACGGAACGGGATATGACTGAAATCGTCCCCCGTCTTCTGCATCTTACGCCAGATACTGTAAGGTGCACGGAACGAAACATGAACAAACACATTGCCAAACTCCTCGCCCAACACCATACGAATCTTGTCAGTGAAATTATGGAGTCTGCCTTCATGACAAAGTTCGTCACGCTGGAGCATTCTTGCTATCTCCTCATACTCATGGGGACAGCGATAGCGGAAACTCAGATTTTCCAACTCTATCTTGATAGGGTAAAGTCCAAGGCGGTTAGCCAGCGGAGCATAGAAGAAATCGGTCTCACCTGCACACTTCATCTGCTTATGGGCGGGCATACTTCCCAGCGTCCTCATATTGTGCAGACGGTCTGCCAACTTGATAAGCAGCGCACGGATGTCGTAATGGATAGAGTCAAGCATCTGTTTGTAGTTGTCCACTTGCTTCGACATAGCGTAGTGCTCCTTACTCTGCTTTGTCAGAACACTCACTAAAAAAGCGACATCCTTTCCAAAACGTTTCTGAACATCGTCAATTGTGAACTTCGTGTCCTCTACCACATCATGAAGAAAAGCCGCAATAACTGGATTGGAACCCAACTCCAGTTCTCTTGCTACTATACAAGCTACCTCAACAGGATGGATGATATAAGGTTCACCAGACTTTCTCTTCTGGTCAGCATGTGCCTTCTTGGCAAATTCAAAAGCCTCCTTGATACGTGTTACATCTTCTTGGGAGACTCTCTTTCCCATCACTGAGAAAACTCTCTCGGCTTTCTCCTGGATCATCTTGTCGTAATTCTGCATCATAATCGTAACATCTTTATACGTTCAAAATCTGTTTCTTACCCTTTTATGTAAAGAGAGAGGAAAAAGTAATCAAAACTATCATAAATAAAGAAAAAACAGCCCTACCTCAACATTGAGGTAGCCGGACTGTTCCCTTAAGGTTAACGACCTGGCTCATCTCATCTGTTATTTTTGTTTTCATAAAAGAATAGTCTACTATAATTGAATTGAGTCAGTTCAGATTTGACATCATCCAATTCTAACATCCTTACGGGTATCTCTTGTAGTTCATACCTATTCATGCAGTCCCTCAAACGACAGGCAAACTTCGTTATCTCTCTACTTATTTCTTCCTGTGTTGTTTGAATATTCAAATCTATAGCTTCTTGCATCTCTGATATAATCATACCTGAGAAGAGACCAGACAAACCATATTTCTCGGCAAAAAGATTGGCATAGCACCAAATACCTATACATGTCTTTTCACGCAAGAATTGTACATGACGGCCTGTAATAAGGAAACGCTTATACTTCCCCTTCTTGTTCGGCTTAGAAAAAAGCCCATATTGATTACCATGACCCAACATCATGATAGTACTATCTCCACGAATGGCATTTTGTACATCTACATTACTATTTGTTTCACTAATGAATGCAGATATATCATCCCTCGCTACATACAATTGTGAAAGTACATCCGTTGTCGGATCTGTTGCATGTATTATTGTCATATCAATCTGTATGTTTAAAGTGTTAAATCTACAGCTACCCCGATTGTGCAATTGATGTCAAATGCCACTCTATGACCGAAGATTGCATCTGCTCCCATCGAAATTGAAAGAAAATCGAAAAGTATAAGGTTGGCACCTATCTCACTTTCAAAGCCACTAGTATAGTCGTTATAATACTCTACGAGACCTTTGCCTTTTTTCTTTCCGTTTGATCGCTGCGAACCATCATCGCCATAGCCTGCTCCAAGATAAAGATAAACAGGATAATCTCTACTGATGATACCGTACTTTATGCCTGCCAAATACGAATTACATATTTTACCAACGAATGTCTTCTTGCTGACATCAATATCTTCACCCCGCTCATCAGCATTGAAGCCCCTCTTACTGTCACCCAGTTTTACTGATAAATACCCTCCTAGTCGCTTCCCTGCACTCACACGGAAACCAAAATAGTCTTTCAGTCTCACTATATCAGCTTCCATAGCGACTCTCATTGGGAAATAATCGAATACGCGTACCTTATATTCATATATAGACTGTCGCAACTCTTTTCCCGCACCAGGCACAATAATCTCGCGATCTGTCGTATATGGTGTATGCAACACAAATCGGCGGTTAATCATAGTATCGCCATGTTCGCGCTCATACCTCAAATCAACATATTGCGTCCATACATTGTTATAATCACGACCTTTCTTCTTGTAGATAGTATCAGACGACATCCCAATGACAGTCAGACTATCAAAGTCCGATTTGAAAATAATCGTAGCACAATCTGCAGCCTTCGATTTCTTCCGCACACCCCTTATGTCCAGCCGCTGGGCATCAGCAGAGGTGCAAACCAACAGAAGTTCTGCAGCTATCAAGGCAAATACTCGAGTACTGTTCATATCATTATCTCTTCAATAACCATTGCGATAACGGATTCACAGATGCCCAGTCTCCGAGTCTATTATCCGTTCAAACTCCTTTAGGTCGGTCTGGGAGGCCGAATTCTGCGCCGACAAAAGGTTGGATGGCAGCAAAATTGCTGCCAATGCCAACACATTCCCGAAAAACAACTTCCTTACCATAATAATACCCTATTTTACAATTTCACCCTTACCATTCACTATCACTTTATCGCCATTTGAGACTTCACAAAGATACAAATCATAACCAATAGCTGATATCTCTTTATAAAGTGGCATCGTGATAACATGACCATCTGCGTTCATCAGTCCTTCATAGCCATCACCTGCAACGTATGCTCTCATTCGGGCCGTAGCCTGAGGATGATATGCCTCAATAGTGGTATCCACGACATTGCCATCATCATCCGTTGTCTTTTCGGTGCGATGTATTACCTCGTCTTTCGAATATTCCAAGGTCCGTACACTCTCAACATAGAAATCGTTAATGAGATTCCCCTTTCGATCTAGCTTGCGGATTGTATGATCCGGCATGATCATATCCACTATGTTATCACATACCCACAATGTGCATTCAGTCAATGGAATAATAGGCTTCAAGTCCTTATCCAACAGCCCATTTTCATTCCCCTTTGTGATACGCCACATTTCAAGGTCGTTAGTTGGGCTTATAGAGTTATACTCTTTAGCCAACACAGTCTTACCAGTCTTATCTATAAGGCCACAAAGCTCTCCGTCTTCGGTATCCACTACACAATAGCCAGAGTGAAATACATAACCCTCCATATTCAATACGTATGGCATCTTTTGGTCTATCATCGTCTTGCCTGTACTGTCAATGAACTTGACATAACCACCTTCCTCAACGCTTGCCAGTCCATCTGAGAACACCCATGCATGGTCGTACTTCGGTTCAATCACCACCTTACCCGTGTTCTTGCTGAAGTAGCCACGTTTCTTACCTGTACTAAAGCAGACGAGGGAATCGTTCCCTAATGGCTTAGCAATCCAGTAAACATATCTCAAGGTAATTTCTCCTGTCAGTTTGTTGAATATATAACCCTTACCGTCCTCTGTATTGTGGAAGTAGATGTTCCTTGCCACATACTCGGAGTGATAGCAATTGGCATATTCACACTGATGCCCTCTGAAATATCGCTTATAACCTTCCTCGCCAAGTGCACACACAAGGACCAAGGCGATAATTGACATAACAACGGCTGCACTAGTGGCAAACATGCCCCACACTATCTTGGCAAACTTGCCATCATGTTTATAGCCAAACAGCCCAAAGAACCATCCCAATGCCTGACAAATGCCCTTCCACATTACTGCGATAAATAGGCTTACACTAATTTTTTTCATCTTTCACTCATTTTTTTATTTGTTACACATCATTCGTCTATCAATTCGACATACTCCGCATACGCTGGGAACCAGTTGTCAAGAATACGGTCTACTTCATATTCAATTGCCGGAGTGATATAGCGCCTGAGCTTTTGGATTGCTACAGTCGCGCTGACCAATTCATCCAGCCACCCTATGATAGGGAACCGTCTTGAAGGTATCAGATCTATCGGGAACACCAGATAGGCAATAGCCGAATAGATAAGAATTTTCTCTGATCGAGGTGTTTTCGGACTTTTGAGTACAAAGTACATCAGCAAGACGTGCCTGACACCCTCACGGCCTATTCTTTTCGTATTCTCCTTAATCTTTTCCCATAAAAGGGCGTAATCAATAACATTGTTGCTCATAATCGTTTTCTTTAACTGATATAAGAGATATGACGAATCAGTACAAATCTATCAGAAGTCTTAATCTTGACTGGAAAAACTATCTTCTATCTGTTTCTCAAAATTCTCTTTGACCTGCATCAAGAAAGCATCAGACTTTACATATTCTTTTATTTCTCCTAAAGTCTTACCTGCTGAAACGAGAATGGTCGTATTGATAGCTTTATTATACTTTCCTTCAGTTATTTCAAGACAGGCCCCAAGAGAAAAGACTGATGGTTCAAAATCCATTCGCATTATAGACAGCCCCATACTTTCAACCAATGAGTTGTCATACAAATTCTTTTCTTTAATCTGTAGAAAATTGTCAAATGGAAGTAATGAATTTATTGCATTCACATATTCTTCATTTTCAAGGCACATAGCCGCATATTGAAGGAACAATTCAAGAATCCCATTGACTGAGTTCTTTGTCTCTTGACACACCTGTATGGCTCTTTGTTCGTTTATTAATTCCATAAATTCAATTATCTGTCTAACTTCCTGTAATTCACTTTCGCTGCCAATACATTATTCAAAGCTATTTTCACCTGATAGGCCAGATCCTCTTCTTCCATGTAGAAGAACTCTGCTCCAGCTATAAGGACATCGTTAATCGTGTAGAGCTTCACCTGCTTCATCTTTTCATTAAGTTTATGACACCTCATGATCACATCTGGGAAGTTCTCTTCTGTAACATCAGCAAAGTTTGGCAACAGGATTGAAACAAATCGGTCTTCCTCTGAACTGGGACAAATGTGTATTGAGTTCAATTGATACTTGATGACGATATGTTCACCATCATCCTCCAATACTTGGTACTTTCCGTCCTTGACGACTTTCTGAATCAGTTCATAGTTCTTGCTCATTACTCATCCTCCTTCGTTTCGTTGCCATTCTCATCATCGTCCTCACTAGGAAGAGTATCATCTCCCTCGATCTTTCGATAGAACAGATAGTAGGTGGCCTTCAACAGCAGCATACCATGCTCTATAATCTGCTCCAGATAGTCCTCGCTATAAAGGCGGTACTCATAGAATATCCACACATCATCACCATACACAATGGTCTTGCTGTACTTGATACTCATATTGGTATCGTTCACCACCTCCAAGACAAGTTCCTTGTTCTCTTCTGTTACATCATAGATGCCGGGAACGGCAAATCGCAGGAAACTCTCATCGTCATCAGGCATATAGAGGACGTTCAGTTCCTCGTACCTGAAGATAAACCCTAAATCGCCGGCATCTTCGAGTGTAAAACCAAGTTCTTCCAGTTTTGAAAATACTAATTCTTTGTTCATAATTTTGATGTTTTAAATCGTTCTTCATCTATAAAGTTGCGCAATTCTGTTTTATCTCTCATAGTTATGCAACAAAACCGATTCTCGGACGTTCAGCATTGCTGCGCTTCACATACTCATCTCTCATTCGCTCGTACTTACGCACCTCATCACGAGTAACGGATGGTCTTGTCGCTTTCACTACGTTTCGAAGCATCGCCTCACTGATTTTAACTACAGCGTTATCCTCCATCTGTATGCTAGCTTCAAAGGCATTCCTTGCGGTTTCTTTCACCATGTAAGATATATCACTCGACGTATATCCGTCCGTTATCCGGGCCAGTTCCTCCATATCGATATCTCCTTCATGTGGACGTTTGCTAAGTTCAATCTCAAAGAGCTGCTTCCGACAATCCAAATCGGGCAATCCCACATACATAATAGAGTCGAGCCTCCCATGACGAAGCAGAGCTGGCTCTATAGCATCCAATCGATTTGTAGTACCAATCACAAACACATTCTTCTCCACACAATCGTTCAGTTGCGTCAACCACTCTGCCACCTCGTCCGCTTGATGCTCATTCCCTTTGGCACTGCGGTCACCGCATAAGGCATCCATTTCATCGATTAGGAGAATACATCCCTTCTTATTCTGCTTGGCTTTGGCTTCGGCCTTCTGAAATAATTCTTTGATCAGACCCTGGGAGCCATGCAACCAAATACTACCCAAATCTGAAGGCTTTACAGAACAAAACGCGAGTCCACATTCTTCTGCCAGCTTCATACTGATATAGGTCTTACCTGTCCCTGGAGCTCCGTAGAACAGCATATTTGAAGGCTTAATGCCAAACTCTTTCGCCAGTTCCCGGTGAGAGACTATCTCCACGAAGTCACGGCGGAGTTTCTTCTTGATATCCTCCATGCCAGCAACAGCCTTGAAACCATCACCTACCCTCACTGACATATCCACATCTACATGTGGTTCCTGAACAGTACGCTGAGTATCTTGCATATCCTTCTTTATACTTTCGTTGCCTTTATTGCATACACCACTGCTTCTATCCGCAGCATCATCAAAACAACTGAAACGCTTGGGTCTCTCCATTCCCAGATAATCCATCAATGAGAATCCCATCTCCTCTGCATCTTTGAATCTTTTACTTGCTTTCTTATCAATCGCTTTATAAATAAGCAAATCCAAACTTGCAGAGACATTAAGTTGCGGTTCAGTTCCCTTCACAACTTTCTGGATTTCACCCTTTGACATCGACTCGTCTATCTTATAGGGATAGAACCCCTGAACCATATAGGCAAGCAGCATTCCCATAGAGTAAACATCAGAGGCCGGTGCAAATCTGCCCAGGAAAGTCTCGGGAGCACGGAAGCATTGGTTAAGTACCCCCGTGTCGAAGTCGGGCTTCCCATTGCATGCCTGGTGAGGTGTGTCCTCACCAAGTAGTTTAATCTTCACCTCCTCACCATCTTTCTTCTGTATCATGACGGTATCTGGATTGATGTTAAAGTGTCCACCACCCTTGGTCTCATACTGCATCTTTTTGATGATGATGATCAGCAGATAGACTGCATAAACGCAGTCTCTTTCTGCCAACACTTTCTTGTCAACAACTTCACGCAGGGTCACGTATTTGTCATCCAAGTTAAACATATTCATCTTCTCTTATTTAGTCGTTTATGCTGCATGTGAATACCACCACTTTTTGATGGCCTTCTCAAATTTCTCGTTCAGGCGCGAATAGCGGGTATCAAGCCATCCACGGTCATGCTCAACTTTGTGTGCTACCTCTACAGGAGAAGTATTCTTAATGAAGCGCTCACACCAGATATAGCGGTCACGCTTGTTCTTCTTCTCCTTCTCTATGCGCTTTTGCTCATCCTTCTCATCGGCCTTATCAATCTTCTCAGGCCACAGTTTTGCAGAGAAGTCATACAAAAACTCCACAGTCTTCTGACAAACCTCTTCGTCGGTGAGATTGGTACCAAACACATCGGAAAGAGGATTTACTCCTGTCTTGGCCTTGCACCACTCAGACAGATCAGCAACAAACTCTGAAGATACAGTAACCACATGCTTAGTTTTGTCACGGAGGACATTCTCTTCAGAGAACTCTACAGAACGCAGCAATGCGTCTTTCAGTTTGTTCTCGCCAGCCTTCTTGGCAGCTTCGAATTCTGCGGCATTCTTAATGTTCAACTGCTTCATAATCTGCTCCTCTGGAAGTCTGTCTACATAGATAGCAGTCAGCAAGCGATGATATTTGCTACCAACCATCAGGTCATCAATAATCATCTGACACATAGACGGAGATTGTGAACGCAGCGCAAGACGGGTATTGCCCACAGTACGGGAGCGCACATCATCTATCAAATGTTCATCCACCAACCACTCCATGACCGCGTTACGCGCCACCTTCTTCAGCCATGCAAAGAAGGAACTCTCACCAAGGTAGCTGTCGAGCGGAGCAAAGGACCCATCGGCCCATAGTGTCCGATAGAGAATAGTACTGAAGTCCTCAGGATTCACTTCTACCCCAAAGTCTCTCTTCAGATCGTAGATCATCTTCGAACGCAGAGGAGCAATCTGGCACGCTTTCTTCTTGCCCTTTTCGTTCGTCACCTCAGTGTCAAAGAAGAACTGGCGGCAATATGCCGAGCTGTTCTTCAGGTTCTTGATGAATTCATCACCTTCAGCCTTGTAGTTGTTCTTAGGCTGATTTGTCTCAAAACCGCAGTTGTTGTAAGTCTGATTGTCCATAATCGTCTAAATTTGGGAGCATCAAAAATGCCGAATTCTACATCATTTTGTCGATGCAAAGTTCGGCATTTTCTTGCAGTCCGAAAAGCAATAGACGGTCTATACAAGATGCGGGTTAAATCATATTATATCAACGACTTACATTTTAGTTTTTAAACATTTTAACTATATTTTTAAACTCCGTTTCAGCTATATTGTAAGTTCAATCAAAGTACGAGGTATCGAGAGTTTGTTTTTGAGCACATACAGGTGCTCATTAGGGTCTGTAAGAATAAACGGAGCAGGCAACTCACGCAGTTTCTCACAACCGTCGCTGACGGCCATGCGGATATCTGAATAGCAGTGCTTAATCTGCGAGGGCATGAGATTACCATTTTCATCCTTACCCCGGCCTATTAGTTTGTCAAAACGTGAATCACCCTCGTCTTGTCCATATACAGCCAGATACAAGCTGTTGAACTCACTTCTGTAATCCTCAATATTCAGAGAGTCCACTTTGTCATGCTCATACTTATCTATTATATATATAAGGTATAGGATGAATGCTTCTCTTCGTCCAAAATGCACATGTATCTGGTCGTAGTTCTTGTGCAGAAACAGCCGGTAGTTACCATCTGCCCTATTATTGGGGTCGACCTCACCCACATACTTTATTTCCAAGGTCATCGTTGACTCCTGGGCCAATATCTTCGGATTGGTGGTCTTGCAGAAGGTTTCCAACTGCTTCTTCGACATTTTGGTCAGCACACGCTTCAGCGATTCAATGTCCAGACTGCTCAGGACATAGTTCAGTTCAGCTTCTGCCTTTTCATCCCTATTACGACGAAATTTGTTGATGTTCTCCATCATTCGGTCTATCATCGCGCTCTTCTTCTGGTGAGTGATAATGCCATCAATTTTCAAGGCCTCCCTGATCTTCGGCAGCGATGCCCGCATACCGAAAGTGGGATGGAACATATCGCTGGCTATAGAGACAAAGTAGTTCTTCCAGAACTTCTCTGACTTGGCTGCCTCCTTCACACCATCACAAAACACATCTGGCGTATCTATGGCAAAATCCTTCAGCAGTTCGTTAACGCTATGCTTACTGATACGCTCTGACGTATAGAGCATCATGGCTAAGTCGCTATACAACTTCTCCCGCTCCGTTTTGAGCAAAAGATACTGCTTATCTGCCTTGCTTGGGGTGTAGAGCGACATAACAAACTGACACTGCTCTTCCTTGATAGCACTGTCAAGCGTTGGATGGTTATCCAGCACGGGCATCTTCTCCAGTACCTCGAAATCATATTTATTCAGCAGTTGTTTCTCACCCATAGAAGCCAGAAGTTTCTCAAACACCTCCTTACCTTCAACGGCAATGGCGTTCACATTCGACGGCAGTGCATACAGACAGCAGTCTGCCAACTGTCCGACAGCATACTCTTCTTTCACCAGTCGCCCAACTACTGGCACATCTATCGGGCTATTGTCCATCACATTCATTTCTCGTCCTCCGTCTTTTTATCATCCTTATGTTTCAACCAATATTGCTTCAGCAGATTTGTATCTAGCAACGACTCATAATCAATCGGTTTTCGCTCTGTTGGTTTTACCGGCTCTTTGGCCGAATCCTCCAAACTTACTCTATCCCATGACTCCTGCAATTCCTGATAGTGTGAATAAACGAAAGCGGGCAGTCCTGTCAGAATATCCTTGATGCCCTGATAGCGTTTCTGCTGCAGTAGATTTTCTACATATTTCCGTCCATATATCACCACTTCTTCCCTGAGCTTCCCATCGGGATGGGTCAATGTGGCCTTTTGTCTTGAAACCACGAATTTATATTTACCCGTCGCAACGTCACCATTCAACACGGAGAAGGCTCCCACCAACAAGTCTGCTGCCAGTTCTTGAATCCAAAGTTCATTTTCAAACAGCAAGAAGCGAGTCTTATAAAGATACTGGTGTGCAAGCTCATGTAAGCAAGCTAATTTAAGTGCCTCCCGGTTATTGATGCCCGACTTTTCCATCTCCCGCCAGTCATAGTAGAGTTGACACTCCTCCGCCTTGTCGGATGTTATTACTTCCGCTATCGTTTCAGCCTTCTCCTTAATTATTGGGACTGGCAACTCGAAGAAGTCTGCCACCTGCTTTACAGTATCCTTGATATCTTCATCCTTAATGTCATAATCCTTATCCAAGAACAATGCATCAATGATACCTGCCTTATGTCGCCTCAGAAACCTAACCCACAGCAATGGGTCTTTCTCCATAGCTTCGTGAAACGCGGCTTTCGGTTCATCCGCATTTGCGATATTCTTTAGTTCATCCATTACGTTCATGCCATCAAAGTTAAGACAGTCCTACACCTTCTTGCAGTTTCCTTTCAGAATCTGAAATATTTTCTTTGTTCTCTCTGTATGTCTAGCAGTATCTGAAGTCTGTATTTGTCAAACTCCGTTATCAGATTCTGTATGGTCAGAGGTATGCCTTGCTGCTGCATCTCTTTGACATGATAATTACCGTATCTGATAAACATTGCCCTCAGCGTACCTTCTGGATGGGTCTGGCTTCCCGATGTAGTTATCAATCCCATTGTTACCTTCGACACGTCCATATTCCACAGTCCTGCTCTTACTCCCATAAAATAGTCACAACACAACTCTTGTTCCCATGCACCATTGTTTGGTCCATAGAACTGAGTATTCTGAAGTACGCGATGTGCACATTCATGGGTCATCACGAGGCTGAAGGCTTCTTTCGTGTCCACTTTCATGTCAACGAGCTGTTGCATGTTGAAACATAGCACATCGTCATAATAGCTTCCCCTGTCCCAATTTACGAACATTGTCTGACCACCAGGAGTATTAGTGAGGTCTTGAATCATTCGTGGTTGTGGTATATTGAAGAAGTCACATGCCGATTTGATGGCATCCCTGATGTCATCTTGTGTCAGTCCAAAACGGCTGAATCTCCTGCTCAAAGCAAGAAATTCATCCATTGTCGGACGCTTGTTGAACGCCTTGAAGATAGGACTATTGAAGAAATCAGATGCACTCATAAGTCACTACGCCATCTTCTGTCATCCTTCTACATTAGGTGTGTATTCCTTCCGTCGCGGGAACTGTTCTCTGTCTAAATGTGCTTTGAACGTTGCCAGATAGTACACTGTTTCACGAAAGTCAAGCTTTATCAACACCTCTTCTTTGACCTTGTCAATGTATTGCTGTACTAATTTGTGCATAACTATAATACTATGTGTTCTTATTCTTTGTTCTCGTTTTTTTCATAAACTGCAAAATATTATGGAAAAACAATCTTGTTGATTCCTTTATTGTATTCCACTGTTCTCTACTATTAGAAATAATTTCATACCTATTGTAATATGCATGTAGCAACATAAAAACTCCAAGGGAAATATAGAATAAAACCAGAACAACTAAAATCCAAGCAACTATTATCCCAATAATAACAAGCCAATAAATCCATATATCCCTATGAGTAGCATCAATGGATGAGATTAGCCACTTGTAAAATTTACAAGAAACAACAAGTAATGAAATTAAAGTTGCTATACTTAACCATATCGTTGTTTTTTTATTTATCTTATACTGCTGCATTAAAAAACACAAAACAAACAAAAAACTTTATCTAATCATTTATTATTCCCAGAGAATTGCTATTTCGTAGATTTCGAAGCATCACGTTTATACTCATCCCCTTTTGAGTGATAACTCTTAGCCCGAGCTGCATGGTCTTTGGCAGCAGACATATCTCCCTTACGCACTGCTTCTTGGGAGCGTTTAAGATGCCACTGCTCCCAATCATAATTCTCCTTGGCTTTTTTCAGGTTCCAAGCCCTGTCGTTAACAAATATTCCCATAATTCATAATTTTTAGTTCCAAAATTTCCACCATTTATTTTCGTCTTCCAACTTCTTTCTTAATTCTCTCCTCATAAACTCATTTTCTTCTTCAAGTTCTCTTGCTTTCCTTGCAGCAACTCTAGCCCTAGATTGATCCCATCGCCAGTTGTTAATATTAATTGCAACAATAAACATAACAACAACACCTAAGACTATAGTACCTAAACTTGCAGTAAATAGCCATACATCTTGAAGACCACTGTTTTTCCAAACAAAAAGAGCACTGAGTATAGTGAGGAGTCCAATTAGCCAATAATAAAAATTTAATATTAGAAAAAGGCCAACAACTACCAAGACACCAAAACATACAGTCTTGGTTATTGGCAAAATTTCTTGCAAATCATAAGATTTCCAGAGCAAATATGTACACAAAGCTGCATTTATTAACCTAAAGAACCAAAAACCCTTTTTAAACATCCTATCATAATCATATATATTAAAACGTTTCGTGTATGCATCATCCGCATAACTGATTTCTCCTATTATACTTATTGTTCCACCAAGTATGAAGATAAAAAGTATCAGCCAATCAACCCATGTAAGCGGAATTGGTTGCACACATAATTCATATATTAGCATACATGCAAAAAGCATTATGAAGATTATTCTAAGCACAAGTTGTGTCCACATATGTCTTTCTTGTTTTAGAAATTATAACTCATTGAGCATCTTCTTGTACACTCTTCTTTCTGCATCCGAAGAAGCATTACGACATTTTTGTTCTAATGCCCTCTTTAATTTATTATTGTTAGCTTCTGTTGCATAAATATCAGCTAACTCTTTCCCCTCTTTTATGGCTTTTTTCGCTAATTTCCTTTGGAGAAAACTAAGAATATCAAAGTCAAAATCAAAATCGTCAAACATGATGTTAAAATTTATATATTAATAATATCTTCCTTTTCAATCATACTAAGCTGTTCTCTTGTAGCTCTTGACATGTGTGCCAAACGGTCTGCCTGTTTTTGAATAACCTTTTCAAAGAGGTTTCTCACAAAACGAGCATTACCGAATTTGGAGTCTTTCTTTGATACTTCTGAATATATAATATGGAATACGGCCTCATGACCTTCTTTGGTAATCTGGTATTGTGCCTTCTTCAGATAGAACAAGAATATTTCCATCAACTCCAATGGGTCATAATCATCGAAATGAATATAGCGATTAAAACGTGATTGCAAACCTGGATTCATGTCAATAAATTGTTTTATCTCATTGTCGTAACCAGCCAAAATGACAACCAAGCGTTCGCGGTCATCCTCCATCCGTTTTAAAAGAGTAGCTATGGCCTCGGCGCCAAAATCGTTTTTGTCACCCTGTGCTAAAGTGTATGCCTCGTCAATAAAGAGAACACCATCAAGTGCTTCATCAATCTTTGCGTTAGTCTTTGGAGCAGTTTGGCCAACATATTCTCCAACAAGGTCGGAACGCTGAACTTCTACCAGATGCCCCTTCTTCAAAATGCCAAGATCTTTATAAATTCCCGCAACAATTCTAGCCACAGTAGTCTTGCCTGTACCAGGACTGCCAGAAAATACGCAATGGTAGGACACCGAAGTCGTTTTCAATCCATTCTGTTGGCGCTGCTTTTGGACAACTACAAAATTTCGCAATGATTCTATTTCCTTTTTTACCCTGCTCAATCCTATCAAGGAGTTCAGTTCTGCCATATAATCTTCTTTTTTGCTAAAGATGGGACTATCAGGCTTCAAATAATAGCAACTATTGTCTTTGTTCCTAAAACGATCTATTAAGTTTGCGCTCTCACCGTTACGGTTTTGAGAACCAACAATTTCTTGAAGTATGTCCTGAGCCCATAAACACCCACTACCTGCAGAACGATTCAAATATTCTATTGCAGTGTTCCTATCTTGGGGCGTAGTATAGCCATAATAATATAGTTCGCCAATTGCTGCTAAAGCAAATATATTCCCTTTATTACCTTCTTGTTCTAATTGGCGAATTGCTTGCGTATTGACTAATGCGCTCTTGGTAATATACGAATCTCCTTTATTCACCCTTGTTATATATAACAAAAGGTTCTGTGCCCAAATGACATTATTATTTGCTGCCTGTTGCAATAAATTAAGCCCTTGTTGCTTAGAAGGCTTTATGTATCTGCCCTCATAAAACAGGATACCCATCTCTGTCATTGCAAATGGGTCTCCATTTTGGCATGCTTGCCAAATCTGATTTACAGATTCTTGTCTCATATATTACATCATGTTCTCTAATTGTTGAAGTTCCGATTGTAGGTGTATAAGTCTAGTCTTGTACTGATGTATCAAGCTTACATGAGAACTATATACAGTTCGTGACGAAATGTCAGTTCCTCTCACTTGCATCATTCTTCTATCCCATTCTGCTTGTTCAACTTTAGATTGCAATTCTACAATCTCTTCTCGTATAGCATTAATTTTGCGCTGGCGGTTCTGATTGGAATTTAGACTTTGGGTATTCCCCATAACTTGATGCGCAAGATTCGAACCATTTCGGATTGGTACATAACATGTCTGACATACTCCTGTACCATTACAAATGGCACATTGTGAATAAGAATGTATTTGCTTGTGATAAATTGTTCCACTGCCATTGCATTCTTTGCATCTTTGAGTACCATGACAATCCGGGCATTCACCACTCCCATAGACCTTTACATCTACATCCCAACGCTTTTGTATCTTATCATTTTTGCCAAGAATTGCAAAGTAATCACCGATACACCAATCCCAACCACAAGAATCAAAATCAAACTTGAATGATTGCTTGGCCTTCAATGTAATTTGTCTTCGAATTTGTGGGGGCTGTTGGCCAGAGCCATCAATTATGGCACAATCAAAGGTCTCACTTTGGAATATGTTATCACAATACAGGGTGAAAGTAATTGCCTTTCTCCCTCCTTGGTGCAACGAGTTAAACCAATTGAAAGTCCCTTTTAATGCCATAGATCATCCTACTTAAATCCGTTCCCGATTCCTGTTGGCGGTCCACCAAAGCTACCAGCTCTTCTTGGTATATCACAAGTGTGACATGTGCCGGTGCCTCCACAAGCGTCACAAGTTTTATACTCCCACATTCTGCCTCGTGGATATATAAAGCCTTGCCCGTTACATTTCTTACATTTCAGAGTCCCGTGACATTCTGGGCATTCACCTGGTCTATATTCTTTCAGATTAAGTTGCCATTTCTTAACAACCTTATCATTCTTGCCTAAGATTGCAAAATAGTCATGCTGACACCATTGCCAATCTACCGTGTCAAAATCAAATCGATAAGAATGACCAGGCTTGAAAGTTTGCCCTCTAAAATAGAATGGCTGCTGATTATACTCATCGCTAATCATACAATCCACTGTTTCACTCAGGAGCAGATTGGTACATTTTAAAACAAATGAATGAAATCTAACTCCTGAGAGACGTGTGGATGTAGCAAGTTCAAACTTTCCTTTAAAGCCCATTTGTCATTGAACTGTTTTAGAAGGATCACTGTTTATAGGAGTTTTCAATGCATCAATTACCGTTTTCCCTTTTTCGTACAGATATTCAATGGCATTTATTGCATAAGCAAGTCCTTTCTGTACCCACTCACCAACAGATGTTATAAGTTTATCGAAGAATACACTAACTCTGCTAAAGACATCAGGAAGGACTTCTTTAAGCCAATCGCGAGCACCCTCCAAAATACTCTTGATGATGTCTGGGTCATTGGGGGACACATCTTTTCCTTCTTTACTAATGACATTGCTCGCACTCATGTCAATACTAACAGCTGCTTTAATCTGATCTTCACTCCACTCAGGATGAAGTTTCTTGTAATGTTCATATCTCTCGTTATACATAGCAAAATAATTTAGTAATCGTAATAATCGTTTCCAAAATGACGCGCTATCAATTTAAAGGCAAATTTTAGACCATTTTTTGCCCAATCGGGGAGACTGTCAATGAGTTCTGTAAAGAAGTCTGCCACTTTCATGAATACGTCTGGTAATACCTCAAATAACCATTCTTTGGCCTTCTCTAGAACAATGCGGATTATTTCCTCCGTTGGATTGACATCGGGACCACCTGAAGTTACTGCATCTGCACCACTAATCATAATGCTAACTTGAGTCCAAATTTGCTCGTCTGACCAATCTGGATGTTTAGCTTTTAATTCTCTGAAAAGATCATCTTTTGACATAATCTACAAATTTTTAAAGAAATTAACTATTTCGTTCCAAGTAATTGATACGGCTGTTGAGATACGGTTATAAACGCCCTTAAACGTGTCTCTAACTTGAGGGTATATTGACGGAAAGTTTGTTTCCATATAGTGATCAGCCTGTTTAACAGTCACCATAAATATCTCTTTTATCTCCTCCCAAGATGTTTTTTCCTTGGGTGGTTTAAAGCCTGTCGTCACAATAGCATAGGTTAATGCTTGTTGATGAGTCCATTCGGGGTTATGTTTCATCCCCATATTATACATATCCTTCGCTTCTTGCGAGAGCTTATTGTATTCTTCTAATTCATTTGCTGTCATAGCACAAATATGTTAGTTTGTATTGCTTTTTCTAAAAAGATCTAGACCTTTAACGCCAGTCCAAATCCACCCTCGCTTACCTGCTTTAGTTACAACTTTTAGAAATTCACCAAGATTGTAATTATAGACCGCAGAGTAAAATACTACTTGTTCTGGCTTTAATGCCGTTGGAGAGTTTAGAAGAACAAGATTCTCAGAAATCAATTTTTCAAAAATGTCTGCTCTTTTTTTCAAAATGCATTCATATAATTTATTTGTTGGTCTATTTTCTATGCCATCCCACATAAGTTCAGGGTCATCAGGGTCAATTGTTTCTCCTATCGTATCCACTTTATTAACTGCAATAATCAAATTATCTTTTATTGAGCTTTCGTTACAGATTGGCAAAACAACTTCCTTTAAAATTTTACAATCATCACCAACATTTCTGGTGTTTGCTTTGATTATATATATAATGACATCACATGTAGGAAGAATCTCTTTGTACATCTCTTCATAAACTTGGTCTTTTTTCCTGCTCTGAAGAAGCCCAGGCATATCATAAATAGACAAGTTAAATCCGTCGCCCATTGGGAATATTTTCTCAATAATTTCTGTTGTTCCCTCTTCTATGTCTGAGGTAGGAAGATTTAAACCAAAAACAGCGTTTAAGGTTGATGATTTACCAACGCCTGCTTGTCCTATTATTGCTACCTTAAACGGCCTACCTGTAATTTCTTCATTCAGTTTACCAAAGACTTTCTCTTTGTCTTCTTTAGAAACTGCAGCCGCTTTAAAAATTGCGGCAAATAGCTTCTCTATCATAGAGGAATAGTTAGACAATTCCTCCTGATCAACTTCTTCTATAATTATTCTTTTATCCATATTTTACTATTTCAAGATTCTTTCTCTTAATTCTTTTATTCCATAATTACGAATTGCGCTGACAGGTATAATCTCAAAAGGTAAGAAGTCTGCATCTTCGTAATTTTCCTTAATAGTTACTAATCGCTTTTCAATCTTTCTAAGACATTCATTGGAAGGTGTATTATTTTCAACATCCCATGAATTATAGTTAGTCTCATTCTTTACTCCATTTGAATCTATACGATTTAATGCTATTGTAAATTTTACACTATTACTTTTCAAAAATGACTTTAGACTTGCTAACAAATCCTGAGATGTAGAATCTGTTCTATCTAGTGTTACCACTAAAACAATGTGGTCTGCTAGAGCAGCAGCCAGATTATAATAGCTCTGATAGATAGAATTGTTAGAAAATTCTCCTATGCCCGGAGTATCATATACAGTTACAAGTCTTTCTCCCTCTTTGGATTTTTGGATTGTTGTAACCGAATATAACTCCTTTGTGCAAGACACCAAAGGATCAGTATTAAAATGCGAGCCAAAAAGTATATTTATCAGACTACTCTTTCCAAATCCAGTCTGACCTAAAAACACAATGTTATGTGTATTTATTCCTGAAATCATACCGTTTCTATTGGTGTGACAATCCCTTTGTTTACAACTCTCTTGGAGATCTTTCCATCTGTATCTTCAATAGTTACGACCCAGCAAGGAGATTCTACTTTATACTTCACTCCAATTGAAATAGTATCCCCATTTGGAAGATTATATGCTGCTATATTATCTGCTGTGTTACATGTAAATGACTTGCAAGTGTCGCTCTTTATCTGCCATGAAGCCAACAGTTGTTTCCATCTTTCTTGGATTTTATCCACCTTGACGTACTTTTTCCAAAGTCGAGTTAAATGAGTATCATTTACGGACACTATCACCTCTGTCCATTCATTTAGATTGAATGTTTGATTGTTCAATGTATCTAATATCGGAGCGAATTTCTCGATATTTGCAATGAATGCTTTTTTTGCTAATCGGGGGTTTGCAGGAGGTTCAATTTCAACTCCCCAACTTTTAAGCTCTGCTGCAAGTGCTTTCCTAATACTTTCGGAGTCTCTGTTATTATTGCTTACGAGATTTGCCCACCATCTAGTAAGTGTTTTATTGTTTATAGACACAACCTTTTCTGTCCATTTTTCAACACTAAGTTCATTCTCGCTTAGTTTTCCAAGTAGAGATGAAAATTCTGATTCTCTTTTCAGGAATACGTCTTTGGGATCCTTTTTATAGGAATAAACCAAATAAGCACCTACCGCAACGACGGCGATTCCACCAATCCATATAATTGTACTTGTCTCCATAATTTATATATTATACGTTAATTACTTTTGAGGCTTTATATAAATATAATTATTCTCCTTGTTAAATAATGGGGATTCTATATTTGCGGTACCCTTAAATAAGAGTCTAAACTTATCATTGACGCCTATTAATTCCCACTCATCCCCTTTGCCTTGCCAAACTAAGAGAATGGCGTAGAGTTGAGGATAAGAACTCAAATCCATGTTAGGCACAAAACCTGAAGATCTTAAAATTACGACCTTCTCCATAATTGGATTGGAAATATTTATTGAGTTTAAAGCTAACCTTCTATAAGAGATTATACTATAAAACCAATTCCCAATTCGGTCAAGGAATTTTGTTCCTGTGAGCATATCAATGAGTTCTGTAATCATTATTAATATCTATTTTTATAGAGGTTCAACAAGCCATTTATGTCTTTTTCTGTAGGTACAGGGGAAATACTATTAATGAGAGTAGATATTGCATCATCTCCACATGATGCATGATGTCCAAAGGTGTTACCAATCCTAAAGGTGTAGGTCATATTCAGTGCTTGGCCCACATTAATTTCATCATCGCCGTCTATATAATCTCCCAGGTGTTTATACCATTTCTTGTCTTTATTGGTGTTAATATTGATATTGGGGAAAAGTGCTTTAATGATAGTAGGATGACTCTGTATCATATCGTCTCCTTTTTCAAAAACCTGATATACGGTTCTTATATATTTCCAGTATGGCAATTCTCTATGACAAAGCTGTAACGTTGCTACAGCTAAAGAAAGAACACACTTTGCAACACGCTTTTTCTCGTCTTGTGTCGGCGAGGTTATTAACCTTATCATCATCGTTCCCCAAATAACGCACAATGATATAGTCTGAAGTTTTAATACGTCAGGTAAAGAATCAAGCGAAGAACTTGAATATCTGTTATACAACCAAGCAACGCCCCTTAGAACACTAGAACCACCGTCAATATACCCAAGAGATGAAACATCCTTTGACAATTCTACATAATATCTTATTATGCTATCGACATCATCTGTTCCATAATAACCACTTCCTGACGAAACTAATTCCAATGCAACGCTATCTGCCATTTTATTAGGTATCGCCTGCATTAGTGTCCTCATGTCACTGCTACAAAAACTATTAACTGACGAGTATGTCAAAGAAAGCACCTTTGCTGGATGTCTTATATTCCAGACAAATGTACTTAACCCATCTAATAAATCAGATACGTCCAAATTTATAGTCTGACCATTTAGCAGGGTTGGTCTATTCATTTCCTTTTGTAAAAATTCCGGCATATTTTTCAATTTTCATCTTTTTACATATAATATACGGACATTTCCTATCTTTCTGTCAACTTAAGCAAAAAAATAAGTTTACTAAATGAACAACCTAATGACCATATAAAAAACGCAGAAAGCCCAACAACGTCAGTCATCTGGCTGAACGTTGAGGACTTTCTTCCATATCCCTTCAAACCTTTCGGTGTCTTTATGTTTTTGAGCACAAGCGGAACATCCATATTGTATCTTTACCTTAACGGTTAGTATTTAATTTCTTCAGTTTTGATACCTCTTGCGAGAAATCGCGTGTAAACTTACAAAAAATCTTAGACATAACGAAATGCAAGGGCAAAAAAGTGAAAAATTGACTCGTTTTTTATTGTTTTTTAACGCAAAAAGCAACCCTAAACAGCCTTGCTTACTATCTCCTTGTCAGAACAACCGTTTTTTTCAACAAGAAAAACTTTCCCCCTCAACTGAAAAGTCAGTATAATCCAATTTGGAAGGTTTTGGTTTTTCCACCCAAGTTTTCATCATACCAAAGAAGCTCCTTTATAGAAATATTTTCCGTTTGTCAGAATAGACTGTTTACGGTACCAATAATGCAGCCTAACAAGGCTCCAAGCCATACGATGGCACGTAGTTCCTTGTCCATTACGGCCAAGATGATTTTCTCGCCCTCCTCTATGTCAAGTTCGTTAATGCGATCACGGATAATGCGACTGATATCAATAGTGGAGAGTATTTTGGGCAGGTGGATAGAAATAACCTGTTGGTAACCATCAAGTAAGATAGCACGGAGTTGAGTCAATTGTACATCATGACCTCTCAATAAATCACAGACTGGTGTGTCAAGGAGTTTATCAGATTCTTGACCTATAAGATTGGAAATAATTTCTTCAGAATTGTTGCTGATAATCTGATTGATTTGCTTTGACAATAGATGCTCAGCAGGTTCTTGTAACAGGATAAGGAACTGTTCAACGTTAAAGGCTATTCCCAAAAGGCTGTTTTCCATTTTGCTGATGGCATGTTCAACAGCGGCGTGAGCCAACATCGTACCGAGATTAGAATCGGCAAGTCTACTGTGAATCTGAGAGGCAAGTTCGCTGCCAACATCGGACTGAATCTTGTTCAGGTCATCCTTAGACAAGAAATGACCAAGGAATGTGCGAAGGGACTCTGTATTTACCTTTTGCTTGGTAATGAACGTGTCATAGCCTTCTTCTATCTTTGTGAGCATGTCTTCTGATAGGAGGTTCTTCTCCAGAACCTCCCTGTTCATTAGGTTTTCACTGATGGAACTACCAACTGCCTCTGCCAAGCGTCCACGCTCCTTAGGGATAAGTCCTGGCGTGAAAGGCATCTTCATTCCGAAAATGTATTTGGGCAGGTGTGGCCGGAACATCATCTTTATGGCAAGCCAGTTAGTGAATGCACCTATGACCAGCCCAGACGCTGGTCCAATGAGATAAGAAAGTTCAATATTCATAATTATTTGTTTATTTGTTATAGACTAAGATTCCTGAATAGTTGTCTTTCGAGAATTTCTCACACAGGAAGAGTATAACATCTGTGACATCTTTTGGTGACTTATCATCCATCAATCTGTCTCTAAGTATGTCTGGATTGACATAGGAACTAACGCCATCCGTACAAAGAAAGAGTCTGTCACCAGGCTGTAAGTCGAACTGTCTTATCTCCACATCGGCATTCTGGCGGTGATAGGAGAAAAAACTTCGGTTGATATAATCACCCCACACACTTTGTTCGATATGGTCTTCTGTACGATAGACAATACCCACATTGGGCCGAAGGAGGTAACAACGACTATCGCCACAATGAGCAATAGTTACTTTGCCATTATAGATAGCAGCAAGTACCAATGTGGTGCCCATCTCTACTTTGTGGAGGACATCGGCTTTTGCATCTAACGTTTCTGATGCCAGACGGAAAGCTGTCTGTAATACTGGCTCTACACCATCGGCAAAGGATGCTTGTTTCCAGTACTCACATATAGTCGTGCCAACAAGGTGACTGGCCACCTCGCCCATGGCGTGGCCACCCATCCCGTCACACACCACAAAAAGATAGCGGCCATCGTCAGGATCACTTACGTATTGGCAATAGTCTTCATTATTGCGTCTATTTCCTTGCTCGGAGAAACTTGTATAAGTTATTTTGTTCATATCGTGCAAAATTACAAATAAAACTTTTATTATCTTACAAGGGAGTCCATTTTATAACTATAATTAAGACCTTCAAAAGAAGTTCTCTCCATCGTTTGTCATCTTGGAAATCTTCCATGCAATGGTACTACAGCCCTCTTCTATACGCTGGAGTACGTATGTATACATGTAGCCGGTATCTCCTGAAGGGTCAGGCAAACCTGTTCTTTCTTCAAAACATATCTCGTTAAAAAGACAGATGCGATTCCAGCGCACGTATGGTAGCCGCTTCTGCACCTCCACCACGTGGAAGTGTTCCATGCAAATGATGTAGTCTGCAGAATCAAGCATCGGCTGAGAGATAAACTTAGACTTGCCCTTAAGTTCATAACCAGCCTTCTGAGCGTATGAGACTAGCATACTATCTCTAGGCTCACCAGCATAATCATGTACCCCACCGGAATCTACTTCTACCCCGTCTATTCCTCTCTCTCTTAACTTCTGTTTCAGGACTACCTCACAAAGAGCACTCCTACAGATGTTTGCGCTACATACAAAAAGTATTTTCATAGTTCATACATTTAGTCAAGCCAAATAACACTATCATTAATCTCCTGCCTATATAATGACCATAGTCTCTTTTCAATTAATGAATCAACGGCAGGATAACCTTTTATATAGATGGTTTCAAGAACCCATCGAGCTTCTCGTCTACCAAGACAAGCATAGTCACTGGCTTTCAGATAATACTCTCGTGCCAAAGGAATGTCGATAGCACTGTCATTGGGAATCTTTGCATAGTGGTCACCCAAAAGGCGGTAGGCCATCGGGAAACGGTCTGCTATCTTCAAAAGGGTTTCTGGTTTTATGTCTCCCCCATATTCTTCACCTCCTGCAATGATGTCCTTGAAAACATCGGCAATGACACTACCACCCAGAATACTCTTATCGCAGAAAGCTATAGCTTCGTCTTTGTTGCCTTTCTTCCATGATACGACTGCCTGCATGAGGATTCCTTCAGGAATACCCATATCCAGCAGCTCTTTAGACTTTGACAATATGGAGTCTTCGCTCTCTGTATGGTTAAGCATATCTAATGCTTGAAAAGCGATTTTTAATACATCGCTGTCAGAGACATTCATGAACAGGGCGTTCATGTTAGGAATAGCCATATACTCCTCTGCCATTAATCCCATCGTCATTACATTGAGAAGATTCGGCTTCCCAAACATACCGTCAAGCTGATACTGTGCCATCTTCACGTAAGCATCTCCTATACCGAACCGTTCCTGTTCATAGTAATACTCCACACTATCTGATGCTATTTCATTCAAATGCGGAGCAGCCTCCTGCAGCGCAACTCTCTCTGCATCGGTAGACAACACTTGTTCTCTACAACTCGTGACAAGAACTATTATAAAGACCAGTATTGTAACCCAACCTCTGTAATACATACTAGTACTTATTAGTGATTACGGTATTGGGCTTTGCAGTTGACACATTTATCAGAAAGCACAATCTGGTAAGATCCAGTTTTGGAGGTCTCGAAATGCGTCGAGCGAAGGTAGCACTTCTTGGATTTGTCCTCCAAGTGATAAACAGGGGAGTTGGATTTGAATGAGATGTTACTCTGGGGGCTTGCAACAACTCCACCTCCACCACAGTTTGCGCAAAAAACAGCACCTGTGCCCCAACATCCTGCGCAACGATAACTCATAGTCTGCCATCCCCAATATGGGTTGAAGTAGTTCTGAAACACAACTCCATTACCTCCGCATACTCGGCAAATGAGTTTGCCATACCCATTGCACACACTGCACTTTGTCTGTGAAAAGGATACTGTGGCTACAAACAATGCCACCAAGATCAAAAATAACTTCTTCATGATTTCTAATCCCGAAATGACTGTCGGGGCAGTTCTAATGTTATTACTCTGTTGGCTTATTGGAAGGAATATCCCCTGCTCAGGTTCGGGGATATTCCACTTAAAGTCTTAGTACTACTTGATGTTGAACAGCTGATACTGGTCAGGGGTGAGCTTACAACCACTGTGATCTATAGATGCGAGCTGCTTTATCATTGCATGAGATGATGCGGATTCTATGCCTTGCGCCCTTGTCGTGGCAGATGAGGACACCTCACATCCCTTCCAAGTAATTTTGCCGGCCCAAGTTCCATTAGAGGTCTTTCCACGGGTCCACACCGCTATCATGTTTCCACAGCGTACCTGTCGCCAGTCACCTCCATTGAAGTATTCCGTGGACTTATTACGGCGAATGGCGTCTTCGAGCCACCAGGCCTGTAGCACATCTGAGGCAAGAGCGATGTCTCGATTCTCAGTCGTAATCATCCAGTATGAGTAGCATGTGGCACTCTTGGTAATACTCCACTCCCAGTAAGAACCATTGCATTCCAAGTCACTAATCCATCCACAAGGTTCATTGACCTCTTCCTTGCAGGTCTTCACCTCGGTTGACAGCAGGTCACCCCGCTTTCCTTCCATGTCGTAAGCCAATGTATAGATAATATACTTCGTGTTAGGCTTCAAGTCTGAAAAGTCTGCCACTTCATCATCAGACGGGAGATGACGCTGGAATTCGCGTTGCAAAGTCGAAATGATTTCTGGGTTGGTCATAATACCTGCACGGGAAGCCTCCATATAGCCTCGATAGTAATGGGCCACATTGCTGGCACGACTATAGTCCATATCGAATGCGATGCCGTTAGACAAAATGGTAATGTGGTTAGGTGTTACCTGACAGTTGGACATCACCCCACCGTACTGTTTAACCGAAATCTGTACTTCCTCGTCAATGGTTCCAATAATAACTTTCCCTGTACGGTCTGCAGATGTCTTGTTGGCAGAAAGTGTCGTGAACGAAATCGACTTACTTCCATTCCCACCAGACAAGGAGGCACGAAGCCAATCTGGAGTGCTCCTTACCTGCCAGTCGCCATTGGACATTACAGATAAGATGTTGTAAGCACCTTCATTGGCTGAAAAATTCAACTCCGTATCACTGCATGATACTGTCACTAGAGAAGTTTGCTGAGAAACCTTGACCTCTGCCTTTTTCTTGAAATCGTTCAAAGCAAAGACTGTGAGCAGGCACTCACGCGTCTCTTTGGTACGATTTGCGTCAACCTGAATAGTGAGCTTGTTGCCGTTACCGTCACGGCTAACATGCAGCCAGTCCTCATCCATAGTATAGGCCCAATCTTCTTGAGAAGATACCTTCACTGTCTTGGTATCCTCACCAGCCTTGAAATCCAAGTAGTGCTTATCAACATCTACTTCAGGGTAATACGACGTGCTAACTGTGATCTCGTCCTTCTGGCAAGAGAACAGAATCACACACAGTGTCATAATGGTTGCCATCGAAAAGAGGCTCTTCAAAATGTTCTGTTTCATACTGTTTCTTTTTTTGTTGTTGCTTATTGGGTTATTTATCTCTTACACTTTTAATAGATGCCGCCAATAACAAGAAACTATCAAATTCGGTATAAAATTATTCTTTGGACATCAGACCAGAGAGGATGGCACTGATACCTGCATTCCGTTTCTTGCGCTCACTCTCAAAGAGGAGTTTATCGGGCATTCCATTCGCGAACAGAGGAGCATCCTCCTTGCGTCCCATGGTGATGTTGATATTGAGACGGCAGCGGTCCTTGAAGCGAACAGTGGCTGCATAACGATAGCAGAAACGTTCAAGTTCAAGGGAGCGTTCAGTAAGCCCCGATACCCAACCGATATGGTTGTAGTACTCTATCTCGTTGTGAAGGACAAACTCACCGACTGCTTCTGCGATGGTGGAATAACGTGAAAGCAACATGGGGTGGGCATCCGTAAGTGCCTTTAGGGGCTTCAGCTTCGGTTCAGTCTGCTTCATTAGGTCGTATGCGAGGTCATAGTGTGCCTGAACATTACGGCACTCAGATGACTGAGCCACATTGAGCGCTTGTTCAATCTTGGCAATAAGCAAGGTGGCCTTGGCCTCCGTCCACAGATCATCGATATGACTGATGCCTGAACGCTTCACTGCCTTATCCCACCACCAGCAATCACCATCGGAAGCCACAACTATCTCTTCGAGAAACATGGGCAACAGCTTGTCGGGCGTGATGACATTGAATCCGTTGGTGATGGTCTGGATAAGTTCTGAGCCGTAATGCTCATACAGGTGCGAAGCAACCTGGATCGCTTTGGAATATGAGCGAGGATCCTTCAGAAGACAGCATACCAACTGGTTCTGCAGAGCGGGCATGTTCTGTTCACCATCCTCCCATACTTTCCTAGCTTTCAGCAGGTCTCCCGTCTGACGGAGAACCGCAAGTGCATGGGCATCAGTCTCTGTGAGGTTCATAAACCAGAACAAACCATAGCGCAAACGGTCAACAGGAACGCTCAACGATGACATGTACGACAGTAATGAAGACTGGCTACGGTCAGCCTTTGCTCCAAAGACGATGTCCAAGTCCATGGGAAACAAAACGGACTTGCCAATAGCAGCATACACCTTCATGCGGCTGTTGTTGGACGATAGGACGGTAGAGGAGTCGTTGGTGGCGACTCCCATACCTCTAAAAGGATTGTTCTGGATGTAATCTTTGATTTTCATACTTCTTTTTATATATTAGTTTATCCGAGCAGGCCCTCAGCCTCACGGATTTCTTCCATGCTCTCCTTGACACTGAGGATACGACGGAAGGCCTTCATCATCTCTTCCTTGGTGAATTCCTTGTCAATCAGCACAAGGGCCTGGTCTATGCACCAGCGAGCATGCTCCTTATCTGACCACGCTACGTTTTCAAAGTTGTGGTCGTACCACTTGATAATGCTCGGAATCCGAGTTTTCCATCTCAGGTCAAGCCCAAGAAATTCCACCTCCTCGAGAATCTTCTTAGCAGCAGCCACATCATGGTTCTCCCTGGCACTCTCAATGTACACCTCCAGATAGTGGAAGGCATACTTGCTGTGGTCATCGCCCTTGTTGCCCACAGCCAACTTCAGCAAAGCCATCTCCTTCTCTACCTTACGGATGATACGCTCCCATGCCGTGTCGCACTCCAGACGATAGATGTCGCGAAGCAGTTCCTTATACTGCTCTACAATGGCCTTCGCTTCTGTATGACGGTGACTGTTCTTTATGGCATAGAGCCGGTTCTTCAGAACTTCGACAGCCACGTTCTCTGACTCCAGCATATTAAGTGTCTGACGGGCATGTTCTGCATACTTGGCGATAAGTGTATTGGCATCCTGACTGTTGAAACGAGGTGTTGTGTCAAGTGTCTTCTCAATTGTTTCCTCCGTCTTGGGCACATAGATTTCGAACTTCATCATCTCGCTGCTGTCAACAGATACCTGCACTTCCACCTCTGTTCCGGCAGAAATCTCATGTTCGATGTCCTTGCCCGTGATAATGAGGTCGGCAACGTGCTCATAGAGGTCGGCAGGTGAGTTCGTCACATAGCTTGCTGCCTGATAGACTGGGATTTTGAGAAAGGTAGATTCATCGTTGGGAACCAGACGCATAGTGGTCTTACGGCCATTTGCCACACCGTGAGCCGGAACGGGCTTGCTCTTCTCCAGCCCTAGGAAGGGTACGAATTCCTGCCGTTTGTCCTCCTCGTCCCATACACCGAAACCAATGTGATATGGCAGTGGTGCTGCCGACACTTGCAAACCCTGGAGGATGGTCAGGCTGTCGGGAGTGACCTTGACATTATGACCGAAGTCATTGGTAAAACGCACCGTAAAATTGTTTGCCGCATGCTCGGCCAGCGAGAGGTCAATGACAATACCCGATTCCTCGTATGGAACCTTACCGCTTGACCAGGCTCCGTCACCACGCACCACCTCGACAGTCATGCCCTCGGTCTGCACCTTCTTGTCCTTAACCTTGATGGCAAGGAATGCGATCAGGTCGGTGGACATGGTGTCATAGTGCATTTCTATCTCGATGGCATCGGCATCGGGTGCGGCCATCAAGTTTGCCGGAATGTCGCGGGTAGCGGCATAGAGAGCGGCCCCTTTAGCTACAGCCGTCATTGGGTCTACTGACATATCAACATTGGGCGAGATCTCCTCCTTAAGCATCTGGCGCAGATAAGGCGAATAGGTCGGGCCACCTACGAGGATAAGCTTGGTGAGCTGGCTGCCGTCCAGATTGTTGCGCTGGAGAATCTTCTGACAGATGGTAACAGCCTTCTTAAAGAACAGCTCCATGATGGGATATGCCATCTCACGAGTGATGGTAAGGTCGAGTTCAATCTCATTGCCAGTGTCATCACTGCCCAACTCTCCGAGGTCGGAAAGAATCTCAGCACAAGGAGTGGTAGAGAGCTGAACCTTGGCAGACTCTGCATATCCCTTCAAAGCCTCGCGAAGCATGGCAGCCTTCTTCTCAGAGGCCAAGATTTTGTCGACTTTGAAATTCTTCTTCACGTATGGGATGAGAATACGATCTACCAGAGCATAGTCAATATCCTTACCCCCTAGATAGCTGTCACCCTCAGTGTCCACCACCTGCTGTACTCCGCCATCCACACGAAGCAGTGCTGCATCGAAGGTGCCACCGCCCAGGTCGAAGACGAGCCAGAAGCCATTCTTCTGCCCAGTAGCCACCCCATATGCGATGGCAGCTGCGATAGGTTCCTGTATGAGTTCGACATGCTGGAATCCTGCCAGACGGGCTGCTTCAACCGTAGCCGTCTTCTGGGTCGCATCAAACTTTGCAGGCACAGAGATAACGATACAGCCACCGTCATTCACATCGGCATTGGCTGCAAGTGCCTTGATGATTTCAGCTGAGAGCTGCTGAGAGGTGAAGTCCTTCTTGAGGTTCTTGCTGTGATAGACCTCGACGGTACCCATCGTGCGCTTGAACTCCTTGAAGATGTCTGTCGATACAGTGCGACCGTCCCAGGTCTTGGTAGCACGGAGTACCTGATTGGCAAGTTCATTGGCAGCAGTGTCGCCAGTGTGGATAATTCCCTTGCGGGTGATAGACACGATAGAAGGGATAGTGTCTTTTTGCGTGTTACTCTTCTTGATGACTGGCGCGCCATTCTCCATCACGGCAATAGCCGAGTTGGTCGTACCAAGGTCAATGCCTCTGTTGATTTTTCCGTTGTTATCCATATAAATCGGTATTATAATGTTATTGTATATTCTGCCCTACGGTGATGCTTGCAGCCTGAATCATTCTTCCACCACGGTTCACTTGTGGCTTCTGTACTGAGGTAATAATGGAACTGCCTGGCGAAACGTTTTCGTCCTCCACGAAAACAACAAGAGCATGCATACCTTCACAATAGTCTGCCCCCAACAAGGGCACAAGATCATAATCCTCCGCCCGTAGTGTAGCTTTCATACGGTCAATAGCCTTCGATATTTGTTTACGGCCAGGCACTTCGTGCATGTGATAGAGGTTGTTTTCGATTCGTGAAATTTCACCAATAAGAGACATTACGGAAGAATCACCGATGCCTACCACCCTCGTAATGCGAATGATTTCCTCCTTCAGGAGCTTCTTCTCCTTCTCAGCCTGTTCCAGTATGGTTTTCATTTCAAAAACCTCACTGAGCTTACGACGGTAGTTCACCCAATTTACGACTGCAACAAAAAACATAATTGCTGCAAAAACAATTGAAAAATAAAAAGCTGTTATCATAATCATTGATTTTGGAATATCATTTAAAATCCTACTGTCCTACGCCATTGTCTGGCATAAGCTTTACCGCAATATCCAACATTGTCATTAAAGCAAGAGTATGTTGACTTCTTGTCCCAAGATACATTTTCGCATAGGCCTCAAATCGGTCTGTAACAAACTTCGCTGCATCGTAATATTTCATTTCTTCACCTTTGCTGATATTCACTTCTATGAGTTCATCATAGACCTCCAACTCAATTTTCATCTTATCATCTTTCATATTCACAAATTCATATAAAAAGCAATAAAGTTCTAATTCTTTTGTGGACGATGGCGGTCTCGAACCGCATCCAGCGAACTGGAATGTCCAAACATCCTTCGCCCTATATGTCTGCACACACCTTGATCCCCGTCCGCCACCTGCGGGATTGCCGCGATATTCTCTCAGTGTGTTGATTCTCTTTTTCAGTCCGTAGATTCGTATATCTACACCATTGCAAACGCCCATCCTCACGGATAGCCTCGTCTATGTGTTCAACTGCTCGCTGCAATGGATTTCCAACCCTTTCCGTCAGTTATACGCAAGAACATTGTGATGCTCTAACGCTTTCCTACGGGTAGTACGGCCCTAGACAGCCTTACATGTTTTTTACATGGGGGTGTCACTTGCCCTTTTCTACCTGCTTGGCGGCAGGCTCGTGTATGTAAAGTTGTCAAAGAGCTATTCTTGCCTCATTGAAATGAGACGTTTGGGGTGCCCCATAACGTAAGGATATGGAAAAAACGAGAGATTCTATCCAAATTATTGTATATTTTCTCCCAGACAGAGTACCACAGCCTTTCTAAATCTTTTCAAATACAAAACGATAGTATTTTCATAAAGTCTTTTTAGAAAGGTAAATCATCATCTCCCTCCACCTCTGGCCCTAAGAAATTGGCAATATAAGATTCAAATAATTCATGTGACAGATTGTTATTCTGTCTGCGCCATTCAACATTTTTCTGGTAAGCGTCGCGCAGTTCCTCAACGGTAGGATCTGACGGCTGCTTGTATTTTTCATCGAGTGCCTGAAAGGCATAGAGCTTGGCCAACGCTATGCGTCGTTGCTCGTACTCAAAATCAAAAGAAAAGTCATTTTTGTCGATAGCTTTAAACTCAGGGCTATTGTATATGGCTTCCTCGACAGCCTCGTTCCAATCTTTGAACTCTGCCGCCACCTCATATTGCTGGAGTTTCACAACGTAGTAGAAGGCCAGATTGACTTCACGGAAGTTGCCAAGGGTAATCACGTCACGGTGTTTGACCCGGTCAAGCCGTTCCAGCTTCATGATGAATGCATCATTTTGGCAGCAATCATGAACGATGGAAAAAAGCGTATCTCGGGCATCTTCTGCAGAGATGTAACGGTCTGTGTGGTAGAGTAAAGCCAAATAGTCCGTATTAGACAATTTTGTACGGTCAATGACAAACTCTTTGTTTTTTGCCAGACGCAGACAGATGAAGTAGTAGTCGCGCTCATCTGTAAACTCGTCCATGTGTTCCGTAATGTAGTCCAAAGGGAAATAGCGGATGACTGACCATGAACATTTGTATTCATGATAGGTCTCCCATAACTCTTTGACCTTTGGCATAAACGACTCATCCCAGTAGTCGAGGACCTTGCCGTAAGCCCACAATCTATCCGACTTTCCTGCATCGAGGAAAGCCATTATTATCCTCTTCTGGTCTTTCCAATCGAGACCATTGAAACGCCACTTGATCTCCTCCCTTGACTCAGACACCTTGCAACTCTTCTTGTCGACATAGTTCCTAATCAACGTGGCGATGGGCGTATTTCTTTTCTTGGTCCCTTTTTGCATTTTCATCTTTTTATCAACTTATGTTCATTCCCTTTATGACAATAGAGATGAAAAAGTAACCAATATCTATCATCTTTTGAGTACTTTTTTCATGCGCATAACCTCTCTCGTCGTGGTCTTACGCATGTTTGATAAGTTGCTTTCGATGCTTTTTTTCCTCAAACTAACCGCATTACTCTCCCCGTACTACGGTGGGGGGAGGAGGATTTGTATTGAATGTGAATACAAAATGAGATTTTTTTGCCATAATATATCATAAAACAGATTTTATTTCATATATTTGCAGCCTAAAAGATACATTATGACGAAATTTAGTAAATCAAACTGGTTGCCAATGAAGTTGGTCGAGAATCTTTCTATTGTAGGCGAACAATTACGCTTGGCACGTCTGCGTCGGGACCTAAGTATTGAGCAGGTTGCAGAAAGGGCGCAATGCAGCCGACTGACTGTTGCAAAACTTGAAAAGGGATTACCGACGGTATCTGTAGGTATCTTATGCAGAATACTCTATGCGCTTCAATTAGGTGATGACATTTTGTTGCTTGCACGTGATGATAAACTCGGACATGTCATTCAAGACATAGAGGTGAAGAACAAAAAAAGAGCATCGAAGAAATAGTTTATCTGGATTATGGAAACACTTGAAGTGGTCGCCAGTTTTGACTGGTTAGAAAATGAAGAGACGCTAGGCTACCTCAGTTATGACCAACTGGGAGGAAAAGATGTTTTTACCTTTGAATATACGAAGGAGTGGATAAAGAAGCATTCCGACATTATTCTGGGCGGAGACTTACAACCTTTTACAGGTAAGCAACACACACAACCTGATGGCGAAATATTCGGCTGCTTTGCAGATTGCCTGCCAGACTTCTGGGGTCGTACGCTTATCGAGCTGAAAGAGAGACAGACCAATAGCACAAAAGGAAGACTGACATACAACCTGTCAGATTGGGTATATCTTAAAGGCGTGGAAGATTCCTTGCGCATTGGAGGGTTCCGCTTTAAGGATATTGACACAGGACTTTACCTGAACGTGTCGGACGATTTTCAGGTTCCACCAATATTAAGTTTAGAAATGCTTTTCGAAGCAGCAAAGAAAGTGGAGGAAAGCGAGTTCAAGAGTGAAGAACCGGACAACAGATGGCTTGAGCGGCTGCTCAAACCGGGAACCTCTGTCGGTGGTGCAAGACCAAAGGCATGTGTTTCCGACGGGAATAGTCTTTATATAGCAAAATTTCCTTCAACCACAGATAAGTGGAATGATTGCAGATGGGAGTATTTTGCCAACAAGATGGCAGAGCAGTGCGGTATTCATATTGCCACGACCAAACTGATTTCGCTCAGTTCAGGACATGACGTCTTTCTTTCAAAACGATTTGACCGGACACCCGACGGAAAACGTATACATATGGCTTCTGCACTGAACCTGCTTGGATTAACGCAGGAAGACACACATAAAAGATATTACGCATACCCTGAAATAGCCGATTTTATTGTCTCAAATGGTACAGATGTCGAAAAGTCACTTCAGGAGCTGTATCGTCGCATAGCATACACGATTTGTATCGGTAATACAGATGACCATCTGAAGAACCATTCCTTTCTACTCACCAAGAAAGGATGGGAATTATCACCTGTTTATGATATAAACCCTTCGGTCGGTCATACTCATAGCCTGCTCATTGATGGCGTGTCAAACGCATCAAGTCTTGACAACTTATTCAAGGCGCATAAGCTATATAAGCTTGATAAAGAAGCAGCTTTTGACATCATCAAAGATGTTACGCAGAACATGAAGAATTGGAAAGATACTGCACGGGATTGCGGTATCAGCGAAAAGGATAAAGCATACGACGATTTTTCCCAAAGATTTACAGAGGGCATGTCCTGGAGCATCTAACCCAAGGGGAAAGCTCCCCCATTTCGACTTATTATCCCCCCTACCCTTACGGTGGGGGGAGGATTTCTTTGCGGAGGAGGGCGACGAGGTCGCGGAACAGTTGTTCCTGGCGGGCAGGATCGTCCTGGGAATAGCTGATGACGTCACGACAGACGGCTATCAGCTGGGAGGTTCTTAACTCGAATCCTTCGGGAAGTTTCCCGTCTTAGACTCCGGACAAAGTACCATGGGTCATGCCGTAGCTATCCTCCATGATACGACGCTGGCGATAGAAGACGCGGTCGGCCTTCTTCAGCACGTCCACTGCCAGTGCATGTGCTGCCGGCAGGGTGTCTAAAACAAACTTGCTTTTCATCTTTTCGTTTGATTTTAAGCGTTTAAATGTTAATATAAATATATTGTGTCCGCCGTACGGACAGTGTTTCTAATACCTCAACACTTCTCAGTACCTTTACACCGTCGACCGGCGACACTATATGTATTAACGATTAAAACAGTGTTTTATTATGTTGAACGATGTAAAAAAGATGATTCAAGAGGAACTGCCCAAGGGGGAGACCATACTCCCTGACGAACTGTCGCAAGAAACCAGGGAAATGTCCGAAGATATGGAGGTGCTGACAAGGCTGTGCGACGACCATCGCATCACCCCGACCAAAGAACTTCCACCAATGCGATTTTTATTTACATTCAACGGCACGCCATGCATGCCCATCTGTGAACTCGTGGCAGGCACTGGCAAGGCCAAGTCCGGCAAGACGATATTCATGTCGATGATTATGGCTTGTGCCTTGGACGGCGAACAGCTCGCACTGAAACGTATTGACGCAGAACCGCTTACCGTGTTGTGGTTCGACACGGAACAGTCGGAACAGAGTACCCAGGATATCCTGGTCAACCGTATCATGCCGATGGCAGGAATAACAATCCGATGTCAGAAGGAAGAGGTAAGAGGGCTGACGGAAGAGGCTGTCGCTTATATTGACAAAGGCGGCAAGGAATTTCCGTTTGACGACAAATTCTATGTGCTGAACGTCCGAGGCATCGGCTGGGAGAAGCGCAAGGAGCTGTTGACATTCGCCATCCAGCGCTACCAACCCGACCTCGTAATCTTGGACGGCATGAAAGACCTGATGCTCGACATCAACGATGCCACACAGGCGTCGGTGACCACCGAAGACCTGATGTTGTGTTCACAGCTCAACAAATGCTGCATTGTCAACGTGCTCCACCAGAACAAGAGCGAGGCCGACCGTAACATGCGCGGGAGCATCGGTACGGAACTGTCCAACAAAGCCTTCGAAGCCTTCGAGTGTGAAGTGATAGGCGGTAAGGATGACGACGAAGAGGGCGAGGAGACCTTCGTCATCAAACATGCCATGTCACGTAAGAAACGTTCCCGTCGCAGACTCTACTACCGGCTGAACGACGACAATCTGCCCGAGCAGTGCAGCAAGCCCGACACACAAACCCGTAAGACAAAACAGGGCGCGGGACCAAAGGATGCAGGCACGGTAGCCATCGCACCGGAGGTGAAGTGGGAGGCGTTTAACCATGACTATCTCATCTTCCACGAGAAAAACGGCAAAGCCGGAAAGTGCCCATGGGAGTGGAATCTGGCCAAACTCTTCCGTGAAGCTTTTGAGAATCATACCCAACGACCTTATGGCCAAGTGATGGGAGCCGCCCTGCGTCTTAGTAAAATTCAGGACAAAAACTACTATTACGAGCGCTACAAAGAGGCCTGCCGGGCGGGCATCATTGTGGAGTTCAAGCACCCCGAAAAAGGCGACACCTGGGTCGAGCTGAAGACCGAAGGACTACCCTTCTGAATTCAATCAATCTCAATTAAATTCAATTAATTATTTTTGCCCCCCTAACAGGGGCAAAAATTAAATTAAAATTTTAAATTAATTAATTTATAATTCTCTCACGTGATGACGAAACTGAAAGACATTCTCTCGCCGGCGTTCCCTACCCCACGGCCCCGCAAGCCGCTGGTGACGGTGGAATACGATTCCGACTTCTGTCTATGGGTCACCGACGGGAGTCATCAGTCAGACGGAAAGGCCATCCTGACGGAGACTCAGATGCACCATGCCGCAGAGCAATACCGTTTGGGCAAGAGCAAGAGCGGCAAGACCATCTTCTGGATGATTGACGAGTGTGGCATCGTTCGTGACGGACTCCTCAACGATGCCTGGGTGTCGAGCCTGCTCAAAGCCCGTGATCCAAAGCTCCTCAAATACTGGCGCGTCCAGCATTGTCTGTTCGGACTGCATCTGACAGCATTCACCTCCAAGGCTGTCGCTATTGTCGAGTCGCAACGGTCTGCGGTGATACTTAGCGAGATCTTTCCGGAAAACATCTGGTTGGCCACCATGTCGAACAGCTGTTTCAGCATCGACCTGCTCATCCCTTTGAAAGGCCGGAAGGTCAAGGTATTCCCAAACACCGACGAGACCATGGCAAACTACTGTTGCTGGAACGACATCTGTGACCTTGCCCGCCGCAACTACCGCCTCGACATCGAGTGCTCGGCATACCTCGAGAACCAGGCCACGCCCGCCCAGAAACAACGTCATATCGACCTCGTGGATTTTATATTCGACCACGAATCTACCTAATCTTACTAATCTTATTCGTTTGATTCGTGCAATTCGTGTTCAACTTAAATTCTGCGTGCAAACGCACCGAATTCTGCGTGAATTCAAGTCGAATTCAGCGTGCAAACCATCCTAATTCAATATTCTTATGAGTACGTTCAAAATCAAATCCTACGGCAAATCAGATTTCGCCTGGCTGATGTTCCCCAAAATGAAGGATCCCAGCGCAGCTCAGGACAAACTCCTTCGTTGGATCAAGAAAGATCCTCGCTTCCATAAGCGCCTCTTACGTCTTGCCAACAGCAAGGATGATAACGATTATAGCAAAGAGCAAATCCTGCTCATCATCAAGAAATTCGGTGAACCCGGAGAATACGACGATTACTGAACACGCAAGCTTTTTATTATTCTGAACACGAATCTATCGAATCTGACGAATCTTTTCTTTCATGACAATCTTGTGTAAGAAACCACCGCTCTCATTATTCGTTCGATTAGTGTGATTCGTGTTCGTTTTGAAAATAATTTGTGTTTTTGCCGTCACTTGCCGTCATTCGCCGTGTTATGCCGTCATCTGCCGTCAGTGAGCCTTTCCAAATGTTGTATCTTTGTATTTGCATTCCGGATGCAATATCTTTAAACTTTCATCTTTAATCTTTAAACTTTACAATTATGCCTGTACTAATCAAAGTTTCTCAAAACAAGAACGACAAGACCGCAGCCTTCGGCAAGTGGTACGGTCGTGTGGTCAGTACCAAGACCATGAGCT
>CADCIQ010000009.1 GCA_902801425.1 uncultured Bacteroidales bacterium
TTCGCTCTCCCTTCGCTTCCTATAGAATTTTCCAAATATATTTTGTTAATAAAAACTAATTTACATCGCATTTTCTTTTTGCGTCCTCTGTAGTCTCAAAATCTCATGGTTTGGCTCATAGTCCATGTCATTTTCGACCAGGGACATGGCAAGATGGATAAGTTTGTTCTTGGCATTGTTCAAGGCGACGGAGTGCGTCTTTCCCCTTGCCGTGAGCCGTTGGTAGTATTCGTAGTATATACCTCCCCTGACGATTGTATGCATGGCCGCCTGCGTGATGTACGACTTGAGCATGGAGCTTGAAAGCCTGCGCACATCCGCCCTCTTGTCTACCGAGGTCCCCGATATTCTCCTGAACGAGACCACTCCCCAGTATGTCGCCATCTGACGTGCCGTTCTGAAGTTCCTGAAGTTGTTGGTAAAGATGATAAATGCCGCTATGTTCACGATACCCAGTCCCTTTACTGTGTCAAGATGGCTGTAGTTCCTCTGCATATCCTCGTCATCATTGATCAGGTCGCGGATTCTCTTCTCGCATTCCCTGATGCTGTTCTCAAGCTGCCTGACACTCTTCTTGGCATCTCTCAAGATAAACGAGAGTGTCCTGCTCTTGCCTGCAGTCGCCTCGAGTTCCTTTACTCGCACCAGCTTTGACGTCTTCTCCTGTTCCAACTTACGACGGTACATGAATACCGCCCTGAGTTCAAGGATCCTGCTGTCAGGAGACTCGTACAGATGCATCTTGTCCATGTGGCGCATGGCATACTCTGCAATCATCAGGGAATCCGTCCTGTCATCCTTCCCCCTGCGTACTCCGCCACACCGGTTTATCTGAAGCGCACTTTCACGCCAGACGTCCATCCCCTTGCCGAACAGGTAGTCGCACATGGCGCGGTCATAGGCTCCCGTCGTCTCGCATACGAACAGAAGTTCCTCATCGGTAGCTTCAGGCATCAGCTTGCGAGACCAGGACAGCAGACTCCGGAAGCCGTTGGCCCGGTTCTCAAAGACTATGTAGTCCAACTTCTTGACCTCCATGAGGCCGTTTTCTGTTAAAATCGCTGTTGCATCGCATTTTTCCTTGGAAACATCAATGCCGATAATGATTTTTTTCATACCTTTGTACTGTTTTTTTCAGGAAGCGATTAACTGAAAAAGGAAAGCTGTCTGTGACTATTACTTTAATTAGGCTTCGAGCCTACCTTCCTATTTGGCATTTGCAGCTGGATTCCAGAGGTCCTTTAGCGAAGGATTGACTCATGGTCATTTATGTTAAATTTTTTAAGAGTCGTGGGAACTCTACTTTTACGCTGCAAAATTAAAGTTATGCCTTCGCTCTCCCTTCGCTCTGGGTTCGCTCTTCCTATCGGAGCAGGAACGGACTCACAACGGTTTTGCAACGGAGGTAAAGCGGACTTACCATTAACTTATCATAACATCTTTCAGCATAAAAATTTTTCTTTGTTTTTCTTTGTGATATTGGATTTTTTGTTTACTTTTGCCAGCGAAATGAGCAATATCCGAACATACGAGATAACACATTGTGAACAGAAAGTATTTCCGATTCAGCAGAAAGACTCCACCGACTATTTTATTGGTGGTAGCCTTGTCATGAAGAACGGCAAGATAGACAAGATCTTGTTTGATGGTGGATATGCTCAGGCTTCTGTAGCAACAAAGACAACCGATAAGTTTGCGTTCAACTTCTACAATCAGGACCACCTTGGCAACAATCGTGAGGTGGTGAATGCAAAGGGCGTGGTTCAGCAGGTGACGAACTACTATCCATTTGGTGCTCCATACGCTGATGCTACCGCCGTTAAGGGTGCAGCTGTTCAGCCATACAAGTACAACGGTAAGGAACTTGACCTGATGCATGGTCTTAACACATACGACTATGGTGCAAGACAGTATAACCCTGTCACAGCAAGGTGGGATAGGATTGATCGTTTTTGCGAAAAGTACTATAGTACAAGTCCGTATGCGTATTGTGCGAATAATCCTATCAAATATATAGATTTACATGGAGATAGTTTAACCTTGGATGGTGAAGCAAATGATGTAGATCTTGGAGTTGGGTTTATGAATGGATCAGCCTCAAGTACTTACAAAAATGACAACGGAAATATTGTCATAAGTAAGGTTGGAACCAACCCGAATGCATTCGACGCACATTTTAACAAGATCATTAATTCTGATATAAATGTAAGAATAAAAGTTGTTAATAATTCTGAGAATGTTCTTATTGGAGATGCAGATGCGGCAACAATTGATGTCGGGGATATGAGTAATCTTCCTGATAATCCTGTTGTTAATGCAAGTTCTTCGTTTTTACATGAAGCAAAGGAACAATATTACATTCAGGCAGAAGGAAGGACAAAAGATGTAGCCCACAAAAGAGCTTCCGGAGACGAAAGTTCTGTTGGTATGTATACTATTCCTGAGGATCGATTAATTGATCCAGATGCTGGAACATTAACAATTCAGGCTCAACATAAGTTAAATGAAACAAACAAAACAATTACGATAAAAATAAATAACAATAATATTGTCAAATAATAATGATTAGGATTGTTATATTGTATTGTCTCTTATCATTTTTTTCATCTGATATGTTTGCACAGTCAAACAGTTTGTATGATTGTGAAATGTCACGATTAGATTCTATCTGTGGCAATAATTATCCTGTAATAATTAAAGATAACAGAACGTTGGTCTTCCTAAGATTTCTCTATAAAATAGACCATAAAGTATTCTCACATTGTAAGATTACTCCACAGAATTCCATTAAAATGAAGAAATCACAATACAAATGGTTAAAAAAATATCTCATAAAGAACAGATCAACATTTACTTGCAAAATTGATTCATTCAAGAATAAAGAATTCTTCCCGAAATGCTATAATACAATAAGTACAGATAATCAATTTTTCTTTTTTGCTATTCTGTATTTGCAACCATCATTAGCTGATGGTATTCTAGATTTCGAAAAATTATACAAGAATCATATTCAAGCAATAAAAAACAGTCCATTACATGAAAATGTATATTACATAAAGAAGGACGAATACAAATTTTTAAGTGCGTACGATTTTACTGCGAATACTACGTGTTTTGATGTTCATTACTCAAGAATACCAAAAGACGAATTAGAAAAAGTTGAAAAATGGTGCATTGAAAATGTAAATAATATTGATATTCAAAAAACATATTTGAAAAATCTATGTGAAAGTGTACTTTGGATATATTTTTATATTGAAATCTAATTATATGTAAATAAGGTTATAAAAAACTCTCATTCCCACACCTTCATCACAGACGGTGTGGGATTTTTCTTTTCTCAGCCCCTCTGACTATCGAGGTTCTTCTTCCGACAGCAAATATGCGACTATGGATTAGTTACTTCAAGGCTGTTCCTCTTCCCATGATTCTCCCTTGTTCCTCCGATGGTAATATAATCATATTTACGTAGGACCAAGAGCGAAGAAACTTCAAGAGAGGAGCTATTATGAGGCTCCTAACCGAACTCAATAAAAAGGAGGTTTATTTACAATGGTACCCCTCAAAACCGAATTCGATTTTGAGGGGTAGCATCTGTATTGTAGATTGTAAGAAATGAGGAAATACTATATTCCCCAGTATTCGCAGAAAGCGGAGATAGTGGCTGGCATATCAGCTGGGAGGTCTATTCCCTCTCTCTTGCAGTAGGCAGAGAGTTTTGCCACGAAATCGTCTATAGAATAGGCGTTTTCACCCATTGTCTCCTTTACTATATAATAAGGAAGGGCAAGGGATTCAAAGGCACAATAGAGGACTGTTATGGCAACAAGCTGAGACATAGAGCACCCAGCGATAAAAACCATCATCTGCTGCTTGAAGTTTTTTACCATTTGGTCTGTCTCTCTTCCCATGCTCCTCCCTTGTTTCTCCTAACCAAACTCGGTGAAGCTCTTATTCCGAATGGTATTATCACCGACTTTGCACCGACTTTGGTTAGGAGGATCATAGGAGGAACAAGGGAAGAAGATACAAGGCACTTCTCGGGCAAAATGAAAAAAGAAGCCGTTTTCTTTGGAGAAGAAAGAAAAAAAATGTAACTTTGCAAACAAAAGTCTAAGGTCTAAGGTCAAAAGACTAAGGGCTAAGGGCTGACACGCACTATTTTATGAGCGCGAGGATGCTTCGCACGTTGCAACCACAATTAATCATATAAATGATACCAATATGCCTGAAATAAGTTCTTTTTATGGAATACTGATTTATATGTATATCAGTGACCATCAGCCTCCTCATTTTCATGTGAAATACAATGAATATGAGTGCTGGATTACCATTGAAGATGGTATCATCACAGGAAAATTGCCACGAAGGGCTTTACGCCTTGTGTATGAATGGCTTGATTTGCACAAGGATGAACTGATGGACAACTGGAATCGCTTGCAAAATAGTGAGGCTCCTCATAAGATAGTTCCTTTAAATTAAAATAGATATGGATGCTAACTCTTTTATACTCAAAATAGTCGCTGCAGAATATGTCCGCGATATGATACTCCGCCTTACATTTAATGACGGATGCATCAAGATTTGTGACTTCGCCCCATTAGCGACGAAAGGTGTTTGTACCAAGTTACGGAATTTGGATTATTTCAAGAATTTTAAACTTGATCCTTTTTCTGTTGACTGGAACAATGAAATTGGTTTTGCGCCTGAATATCTCTACGAGATAGGACAGGCTGCATGAAAAAGTTCTGAATTGACTTTAATTCAGGCTCGTTCGTGAGTGATGTAGGACGTAATAGCATATCTTCTTGGTGGCAGTCTTGTTCTGAAGAATGGCAAGATAGACAAGATCTTGTTTGATGGTGGATATGCTCAGGATACATCTGCAAACTCAACAACGGACAAGTTCGCATTCTACTATTACAATCAGGATCATCTCGGCAATAACCGTGAGGTGGTGGATGCAAAGGGAAGAATCCTCCAGACGACTAATTACTATGCGTTTGGTATGACTAGCGATGAAAATTCTTCTTCAATACAGCCATACAAGTACAACGGCAAGGAGTTCGACAATATGCATGGCTTGAATACCTACGACTATGGTGCAAGGCAGTATAACCCAGTCACAGCAAGATGGGATAGGATGGATCCGCTATGCGAGAAGTACTATAGCACAAGTCCGTATGCGTATTGTGTAAATAATCCTGTGATGATGATTGATCCTGATGGACAGAAACCGACTAAAAAAGAAGCAGCAATGATTGCAGATGATGTTTACAATGCCACATCAGGAACTCTTTCTGGAGGATGGAGAAGAGTTGCAACAAAATCGGGAGCTATTCTCAATGATGAAAAATCCGGTCTAAAATCTGCTGTTTATGGCAGATGGGATGCAAAACAGAAGAAATACACAGAGTTTGTATATGCTACTGCAGGAACTGACTTTACCAGTATGGAGGACTGGAGTAACAACATTGACCAGTTGTCTGGTGATTCTGAACAATATGGACAAAGCATTAAGAATGCAATATTATTAAATGGATATTTTAAAAATTCCGAATTGACTTTTGTTGGGCATTCATTAGGTGGTGGTCTTGCAAGTGCAAACTCTCTTGCTACAGGAAGAGATGCAATAACATTTAATGCTGCAGGTCTATCAGATGAAACAAAAACAAAACATAATCTCACTAACACTAGAGGGCGAATTGATGCTTATGTTGTAAAAGGTGAAGCTTTAAGTAATGCACAAGGACAGATAGGCTTAAAAGCAGAGGGTAATATTCAGACTATTAAGGTTCCTATATATATTGAAGTAACAGCGAAAGCAACAACATCCACGGATATTGCCTTGTCTCTTTGGAAGCATACTATGGGATGCGTAAAATACATTTTCAAATAATTAGTCATGATGAAATATTTGCAAATAATACTCATTGCATTGGCTTGTTTTTCGTGCCAGAAAAGTAATGACCCATACCCATATACATTTCATTCTATAAAAAATTATGATAATACAGAGGTCGAGGTATTGGCTAAATACGTCAAAAAAAATGACACAATATCAATCGTTGAATTTCTGAAAGACAATCCGAATGTGTCAATAGACACAAAGGATAGATATTTTGGATATTCATTACTGATGTGGGCTATCTATAATCATAAATATGAAGCTTTCCATTGTCTCTTAAATCATGGAGCAAATCCTAATTTCATAGGTGAATACAGAAAACAAACGCCTCTGTATTTTGCAGCTACATATTGTGGCCCGAAATATGAGCGAGATGCAAGGTATTGCAAAGAATTACTGGAAAAAGGAGCGAATCCTAATTATGGCTATGCAATACATGAGGCTGTTGCAAGGGATTTGGAATATGTAAAACTATTGATTGAATATGGAGCAGACTTCAATACAAAATACTATGGACGAAGTCCTGCTGATGATGCGATTCTTTTTACGAAACCTGAAATTGCAGAGTTTTTAATAATTGGGAATAAAGCAAAACTTTATAATAGCCCATTTTGGAAGAGTTGGGAGGGGTATGAAGATCCAAAATTCGCTTCATCCCTTGCCTCATCTCGAAAGAGGATTATTAATTACCTAAAAGAACATCCCGAACAATTGATGTACAACAAAGCAACGAAAAACAATAAGGATTCTATTCAATAGTTCCTCTTTTAGCAGCTCACCCACACCTTCATCTTTCTTATCAAGTGTGGGATTTTATACCCTCTAACTTCCCCTTCTCTCAGCCTTTAGACACTTTGTCTTTAGTGCTGAGAGAAGGGGATTTTTCTATCCTTTAGGTCTGTTCTTCCTCCTATACTCCTCCCTTGTTCCTCCCAACCAAACTCGGTGAAACTCTTATCCCGAATGGTATTATCACCGACTTTGGTTAGGAGGATGAGCGGAAGAATCACCTTGATACATATTACCTATAAGTAGGTCAATTAAACCATATTGCCTTATCACTAATATTGGTTAGAAGAGTGACTATAAATCGGGATTTGTCATGTTGCGGAAATGTTGTAACTTTGCACCCAGAAATTTAGGGCTAAAGGCTAAAGGCTAAAGGCTAAAGACAAAAGACTTTAGACTCTAATCAATAAATAGAAACAAAACAATAGGAGATTTTAAGATGAAAAGATTTTACGACATTCAAGGACAACTGCAGACGGTGGCTCTTGTTGCCATCGCTTTTATCTATGGTTCAGTTACTGCCAATGCTCAGAAGGTGCGCATCGGCGTGAAGGATGCTTCTTTCACCAAGGGACTCATTGAGACTTTGGCTTCTGAATATAATAAGGAAAACCGGGGCGTAGAAGTAGAGGTGGTCAGCTCTGCCGATGCTGACGCTAAGGTGCAGCTCGCTGCCAATGGTATAGCTTCCGTGGGTAAGTTCGTCGTTCTGCCTATCGCCAACAGCGAGAATGAGATTCTCACGAACAAGAAGCTGCGTAAGGGTGTGAATGACAAGGTGGAGAAGGAAATTTTCGTGCAACCTACCTATGAGGAGGTGCTCGATGCGGAGGAGGAAGGCGAGAAGGCTCTGCCTGGCATGGTGTATTCGCTCTCTGGTTCTAAGGCTTACATCACTCAGATCTTCGCTGAAGCTCTCCATACCACTCCGAGCCAGTTAAAGGGCAAGAAGATTCTGGGTCGCGAGGAGAACGTGCTCTCCGTGGTGAAGCAGCAGCATGACGCTATCAGCTTTAATGTTTCAAGTCTTATCTACGACCTGTCGAACCGTCAGCCTCAGCAGGGTATCAGTGTGCTCAGCGTTGACTTCGACGGCAACGGAAAGGTGACGGAGGATGAGAAGGTTGCTCTTGCTAACATCGATGCCCTGAACGAGTATGTGGGCAAACTATCAAAACCGCACGCTCCAATTGGTGACGTGGTGATTGTTTCTGACAATCAGAAGGTAAGGGATTTCGTGGCATGGGTTCAGGCTTACGGTCAGGAGATCGTGGCAAGTCAGGGATTTATCAGGGTTGACACAAAGTTTACAGCGCAGAGATAGTAGAATTATTACGAATTACCTATTTACTATAAGCAATCACAAAGCGAACAAAGCTAATCTGGTAATTCGTAATTAGTAATTCGTAATTAAAAAATGTTTTTAGGATAGCAATAATGACTTATTTTTTTATTAATCAGGGCATATCCCGAAGATATGCCGTAGCCCTTATTGTGTCGTTGTTTCTCGGCACTCTGGGTATTAGTGCACAGACATTGAAGGGTACGATTCTTGATGCACGTACACATGAGCCTATCATTGGTGCCGTGGTGAGCGTGAAGACTGGCAAGACGCTGAGTGGTGGAACTTCCACCGACATCAACGGCAATTTCACCCTTGCGGTCAAGTCGGTACCGGCAACCATCGTGGCAAGCTACACGGGATACAACAATGAGGAAATCAACATCTACGAGATTACGGAGGATGAGATTCAGATTGAGCTTACGGAGAATTTCAACGCCCTTCAGGGGGTCGTGGTCGTCGGTTACGGCACACAGAAGAAGAGTGACCTTGCAGGAGCGGTGTCTTCCGTGAAACTGGATGATGTCAAGGGTACTAATGCGGCTTCACTTGACGGACTGCTTAACGGTAAGAGTGCAGGTGTTCAGGTTACACCTACATCGGGGCAGCCTGGTGGCGGCATGAGCATCCGTGTGCGTGGCGGCTCATCGGTGCAGGGTGGCAATGAGCCTCTCTACGTTATTGATGGTTTCCCTGTGTATAACTCATCGGCTACGGCTGGCGTGCTGAGTGGTTCGGTTACTAATCCGCTCGCATCTATCAACCCTGGCGATATTGAGAGCATCAATATTCTGAAGGATGCCTCTGCCACCGCTATCTATGGTTCGCGCGGTGCAAACGGAGTGGTGATCATCACAACGAAACAGGGTAAGGCTGGTGAGCGTGCGAAAATAACCTATGAGGGTAGCGTGGGCGTGCAGTCGCTCAGGAAGAAGATAGACGTGCTTGATGCCCAGAACTTTGCCCGTCTGCGTAATGAGTCGCTCTATGACCAGAATCCGTCAAAGGGGCGTAACCAATATCTTAGTGACAGTGAAATCAATGCGCTGGGACATGGTACTGACTGGCAGGACGAGGCTTTCAGAAGTGCATTGGTGCAGAACCATAACCTGTCAGTATCGGGTGGTACAGAGAAAACGCACTATGCGGTTAGCGTGAACTGGCTTAATCAGGATGGTATTATCATCAATACTGATTTCTCGCGTATTAGTGGCAGGTTGAACCTTGATTCGCAGCTGAGCAAGGTTCTGAAACTGGGCATTAATGCCACGGTGGGAAAGAACTCTGCCAATGTGGCTCCAAGTGGGGTTGTTGGTGCGCTTCTGCTTATGCCTCCTACGGCTACGGTTTACGAGGATGATGGTTCATATACTTTGCGTAATCCATTTGAGAATATTTTCTCCAACCCTATTTCAACGCTCAACCAGACTACGAACAAGACTCGTAACTACAAGTTCCTTGGTACTGGCTATGCCGACTTCACCATGCTTCAGGGGCTGAACCTCAAGATTCAGTTTGGTGCAGATGTGGATGCCGGCAAGGAATACAGCTATGTGCCTTCTACAACATACGAGGGTAGCTCGGTGCAGGGCAACGCAAGCCTCGGTAGCGTGACGAAGGAGTCATGGCTCAACGAAAATACGCTTACATATACCAAGGACTGGAATGACAGGCATCACCTTGATGCATTGGTGGGTTTCACCCAGCAGACAACGAGGGTTGAGACTCAGGCAAGCGGTTCGAGCGGTTTCGTTACTGATCTTACGAAATACAACAACCTTGCGTCGGGTTCGGTTATTTCCACGCCAAAGTCATCAGCATCGGAGAATTCACTTATCTCGTATCTTGCGCGTGTGAACTATAACTATCTACACAGATACTTCGTGACCGCAAGCATTCGCCGTGACGGAAGTTCCCGCTTCGGCAAGGATAACAAATGGGGTACGTTCCCGTCATTAGGCTTGTCATGGCAGGCAAATGAGGAGGAGTTTCTCAAGCCTCTGACTAAGACTTTTTCTTCGCTCAAGGTGCGTGCAAGCTATGGTAAGACGGGTAATCAGGAGATTGGTAACTATCAGTCGCTCTCTACGCTCAGCTCTACAAAATATATGTTTGGCGGCGTGAATGTAATTGGTTTTACTCCTGACCGCATCACCAACAATGACCTCGGATGGGAGACAACCCATCAGTTTGACTTCGGCGTTGATCTGTCGCTGTTCAACAACCGTCTCGACTTCACCATCGATGCATACGTGAAGAAGACAACAGACTTGCTTCTGAGCGTGGAGATTCCCTACACCACGGGGTATGACACCTCGTTGCAAAACTATGGTTCGGTGAGGAACGTAGGCGTGGAGTTCTCAGTAACATCGCACAACTTTGTCAAGAAGAACTTTAGCTGGGATACCGATTTCAACATCTCGTTCAACCGCAACAAGGTGCTAAGTCTCGGCAACGGCTCTGACTATTACATATATGGCTCTATGAGCACAGGTTCGTATATAGCCAAGGTGGGAGAACCACTCGGCTCATTCTATGGTCTGGTGACTGATGGCATTCTTCAAACAGGTGAGGAAACGGAGAAGGCAAAGTTCACAAGTGCTCCTGCATCGGCAAAGGCAGGCGACCAACTTTACAAGGACATTGACGGTGATGAGGCTTTCTCCACTACCAACGACCGCACAATAGTGGGCAATGCCCAGCCAGACTTCACCTTCGGTATCGCCAACAATATCAGATACAAGAACTGGGATATATCTTTCTTCTTCCAGGGAGTGGTGGGAAACGAGATCATCAATGCCAACGAACTTTCATTGAGCCTTTACTCAGGTCAGCAGAATGCAACGGCAAGGGCTTTGGGCAGATGGACAGAGGCGAATCCAAGCACTACGGTGAATCGCGCTAAGCTTGATCCTGCAACCAACTTCTCCGACATATATGTGGAGGATGGTTCGTTCCTCAGACTGAAGACCGCTACACTCGCCTATAATTTCAAAAAGAGCGTGCTACGCAGTCTGAATCTCAGCAACCTCAAGCTCTATGTAACTGCCAACAACCTCTGGACTATAACTAACTATAAAGGTTTCGATCCGGAGATTACGACAGCAAGCAACCTGTATCAGGGGCGTGATAGCGGTGCTTATCCTGTGGCAAAGAGCTACAGTTTCGGCATAGTAGTAGGGTTCTAAGAGACCTTCCCCCATTCTGATTAACAATTAATAATTAACAATTAACATGCATATTGCCCATCCGTCGGCTCTCCTCCATTGCCCCTTACGGGGAAAGGATTGGGGTTAGGGATCGCAGGGCGGGGGGAGAGGCAAAATATTAATAATGAAGAAAATTAGTTATCCAATAAGAATATACAGGCTTTTGCCTGCCTTCGGACTTCTTGCTCTCACATCATGTGTGGAACTGGAAGAGAAACCGGAGTCAAGTCTTACTTCAAACCAGTTCTATAACTCAAGCTCTGATGCGGAGGCTGCCGTGAACTCTGTTTATGCGGGACTTAACCCTAATGGGCAGTCGCTCTACAGATGTCTGTTGCAGATTGGCATGGAGATGGCGACAGATGACTATGAGGCTGGTCCTCGTGCAAGAAACGCCCATGTGCGTGCCATAAGCAACCTTGTCCATGATGCGGGTAACGACCGTATGCAGGAGATGTGGAAGGAGAGCTATAACGTGATTAACCGTGCCAATGTGGCTATCGACAATATCTCGGGCAACAACAATATTCCAGAGGATCTGAGAAACAGATATGTTAATGAGGCTAAGTTTCTGCGTGCGCTCAATTACTTCAATCTCGTGAGGTGGTTCAAGGAAGTGCCTATTGTTCTCCATGAGACTACGAGCCTTGATGCTTCGTCAACTTACGTGTCGCAGGCTACCGAGAATGATGTGTATGAGCAGATCATCAAGGATCTGAAGGATGCGGAGGCTCTGCCTGACAGTTATGACGATGCGAATATAGGAAGGGCAACATCTGGGGCTGCTAAATCGTTGCTCTCAAAGGTGTATCTCACTCATAAGGACTGGAAACTTGCCGCAGAGAAGAGCAAGGAGGTTATAGAGTCAGGCAGGTACGGTCTGTTCGAGAATTTTGCCGATGTGTTCAACCTCGCGACGGAGAACGGCAAGGAGCATATCTTCTCAATTCAGTTCAAGGGTAATGCTAACTACATATCCAACAATCTTTCATCAAGGTCGGCAGCAAATGAGGTGCCAGGCATTAATGGTGACTATGCTGATGCGCTGCATATAGAGGGTGGGTTGTATGAGAGCTTTGATGCCAATGACAAGCGTCTGCCTGTGACCTTCGTAACGGAAATGGCGAGTCCTACCGATGGCAAGTTGTATAAGCTCGCCGTGCCACATTTCTACAAGTATTACGATGAGACCGTAGTGGGCAACCAGGGAGAGTCATCGAAGGACGTACACTATATTCGCTTTGCAGAGGTGCTTCTGATATATGCCGAGGCTCTCAATGAGGCAGAGGGAAAACCATCGGCTGAGGCATACGCTGCTATCGACAAGGTGCGTGAGCGTGCGGGCATCACATTGCTACATAATATAAATCCAGATTTGTCGCAGGATGAGTTTAGGGAGTATGTATTTGAAGAGCGTCGCAAGGAACTCGTGTATGAGTTTCAGCGTTGGTTTGACCTTTCAAGGCGTGGTTCTGACTACTATGTCCAGAAATTGAAGGCATCGGGCAAGACGAGCGCACTACCCAAGCATATCCATTTTCCAATTCCACAGCGTGAGCTTGACCTCAACCCGAATCTGCATCAGTTGAGCGACTGGGAATAAAAGGTAAATAAAAGAGATGCTCCCATCCCCCCAAGGGGGATCTCTTTTTAACGAAAATAACAAACTCCCCCTTTGGGGGATGGGGACTTTAAAATTTATTAAAATAATGAAGAAAATTAGTTTACCTGTTGCTATATTAGCTTCCGCAACTGCTGTGGCTGCAGAGCAACAGAAGCCCAACATCATAATGGTAATGGTGGATGATATGGGTTTCAGTGATATTCAGCCATACGGTGGATATGAGATAGAAACCCCTAACCTCACGCGTCTGGCAAACGAGGGTACTCGTTTCTGTCAGTTCTATAATAATGGTATTTCCGCACCAACCCGTGCTTCGCTTATTACGGGACAGTATCAGCACAAGGCTGGTCTCGGATTCTTCAATAACAATCTGGGCCTGGCTGCTTATCAGGGATTCCTAAATAAGGAGTCGCTCACTTTTGCGGAGGTGCTTAAGCGTGCCGGATATACCACGCTGATGAGTGGTAAATGGCATGTGGGTGATGATCGCGATCAATGGCCTAATCAGCGTGGCTTTGACCATTTCTTCGGCTTCATTGGCGGTGCAAGCTCATACTATGAGGTTGATGACAATAGGAATAGCGTGACTTCCGTGCGTTTCATCAAGGATAACGAGGAGTATCATCTGAAGGATGGGGAATATCTCACGGATGTGATTACGGATAATGCCATTGAGTTTCTTGACGGTCAGAAAAATGAGAAGAAGCCTTTCTTCCTCTATCTCGCATTCAATGCACCTCACTGGCCTTTGCAGGCTAAGAAGGAAGATATTGCGAAGTATAAGGGAAAATTCTCAATCGGATGGGATTCACTACGTCAGGTGAGACTCCAGAATGCCATTAAGCAGGGTGTGGTGCCTGTATCTCAGCAACTTGCAAAGCATGATGATGAAATTCCATTGTGGAGGACTCTCCCTTACGATGAGCAGAAATACTGGGAACGCCGACAGGAGGTGTATGCTGCAATGATTGACAGGGTGGATCAGGAAATCGGAAGGGTGTTGCGCAAGCTGAAACAAATGAAACAGGATAAGAATACGCTCATCATCTTCATATCGGATAATGGTGCTGAAGGCGGCAGAGGTGCGGTGTCAAGATCACGAGGAAACTATTCGGTAGGTGATCCTGGCAGCTATGAGGTGCAGAACAAGTATTGGTCACAGACTGGTAATGCTCCTTTCCGTGAGTATAAGGGCATTTGCTATGAAGGTGGCATTAGTGCACCTCTTATTGCATGGTTTCCAGGCAAGATAAAAAAGGGACGCATAGTGAAGGGAGTAGGACATTTGATTGACCTTGCTCCTACATTCTATGACCTTGCAGGAGCTGAATATCCTACGGAATATAATGGCGTGAAGACTAATGCACTTCCAGGCAAGAGTCTCCTTCCTATATTGTTTGGTGGTAAGGAGGAGGTGGAGCGTGAGAAACCGCTTTGCTGGGAAAGGGCTGGCAACAAGGCTGTCAGACTTGGAAAATGGAAGTATGTGTCGGTGAAGGATGGCGTGGATGAGCTTTACGACATCGAAAACGACAGAAGCGAGAGGTTTGATGTGGCTGCAGAGCATCCGGATATAGTGGATAAGCTAAAAAAACATTATACTGAATGGGCAGAAGCTAACGACGTAGTTGACTTCAAGCTCCTTCGCAATCCTTGGGGTGCAGCGGATAACAGAAAGAACAATGTAGTTAATAGAAAGAATGGGGAGGTACGCACACGATGAAGAATTTTGTTTTACCTTTTATGCTCGCGGCTTCGGCTACGGCATCGGCACAGGGGGCTGACAAGCGTCCTAACATCATACTGATCCTTGCTGATGATATGGGATATTCTGACCTTGGCTCATACGGCTCAGAGATCAAGACTCCTAACCTTGACAGACTCGCTTCTGAGGGAACTCGATTCTGTGAGTTCTACAATAATAGCATCAGCGCGCCAACACGTGCTTCATTGCTTACGGGACAGTATCAGCATAGGGCTGGAGTTGGATATTTCGCCAATAACCTCGGGCTTCCTGCTTATCAGGGCTATATCAACAGGGAGTCTCTCACGTTTGCAGAAGTGTTGGAGCATGGAGGATATCACACCTACCTATCTGGCAAGTGGCACGTTTCTGGCAGGGAGAACGGCAAAGAAGTCAGCCAGCCCTGGCAGAGAGGCTTTGAGCATTCTTTCAACGCTAACAACGGTAGTTATTTTGACCAAGGCGACTATGTTCCAGCCAATGCTACTGAACAGCAAAAAAAAGATGCAGCAAAGAGGAAACGTCCTTATTATAAGGATGGTCAGCCTGTGGAACTTGAGCCTGGAAGCTATTATTCGACAGACCTCATAACGGACAATGCGGTGGATTATATCAAGGAGCAGACAGGTGACAAGCCTTTTGTACTGTATCTCGCATATACCGCTCCGCATTGGCCATTGCATGCTCTACCTGAGGATATTGCAAAATACAAGGGCGTATATGATGAGGGATGGGATGTGATAAGACAAAGACGTTTCGAGAAGCAGAAACAACTGGGACTCATTCCGCAGAATGCCGTTTTACCTGAAAATGAAGACAATAACTATGAGTGGGCAAAACTTTCGTATGACCGCCGTAAGGAATGGGTGAAGAAAATGGAGGTGTATGCAGCCATGATCGATCGTATGGATCAGGGGATTGGCAGGGTACTCGACGCTCTGAAGGCGAAGAGCATAGATGACAATACGCTCGTCATCTTTATTTCTGACAATGGCGCACCCGCCGAGGATCTCATAAGATGGCATGGAGGCGCTTCAAGAAACTCCGGTCCATTGGGTACAATCGGTTCGAGTGAGTCGCAATCTCGCAACTGGTCACATCTTTCCAACACTCCATTCCGTGCCTATAAGGACTTTGTGTATGAGGGCGGTATCCGTACACCTTTCATTGCATGGTTTCCTAAAAAAATAAAGGCAGGAAGAATAGCTAAGGGTACTGGCCACATAATAGACCTCGCACCTACCTTCTATGACCTTGCAGGTGTGGAATATCCGAAGGAACTGAACGGTGTGAAAGCTAATGAACTTCACGGAAAGAGCCTTTTGCCTGTGCTATTCGATGGAAAGGAGAGCGTGGATCGTGTGGAAGCCCTTTGCTGGGAGCGTGCCGGCAATCGTGCCGTGCGTATAGGCAAATGGAAATTGGAGTCTCACTGGCCTAACTATTCATGGGAACTCTTTGATCTTGAAAATGATCCAGGCGAGACACACAATGTTGCATCACGCAATCACGAAGTGGTAAGCAAATTGTCAACGGCTTATTTCAATTGGGCTAAGGAAAACAATGTAGTTGATTTCCATTATCTCGAGGAAAAGGAGCCTAAAATGATGAGGGCATTCAGGCAAAGCAAGGTGCAGGATATCAAATCTGAGGTTCCAACTCATTTTCTAATTAAGTAATCACATCTTTTATTCAAAATTTTTCTAATCTTTTCAAAAATCCCTTCTATGTGGTATTTCAATACCGCATAAAGGGGATTTTCTATGTCGTAGAAACTTTGTATTTTTGCAGTCGCAAACAAGTATGGAATAAAAGATTGTTTTTTAAAAATGGCAACAATATCTCCTTTCGCACGCCCTCTTTATGTTATGGCTAAGCCTGTCGGGGCTGCCTGTAACCTTAGATGTAAGTATTGTTACTATCTGGAAAAGTCGAAACTCTTTCCTAATGAGCACAACACGATGGATGATGAGACCCTAGAACGTTTCATTAGGGATTATATACAGAGCCAGAGCATGCAGCAGGTTCTCTTTACATGGCATGGCGGTGAACCTATGCTCAGACCTTTGGCTTTCTATGAGAAAGTGATTGAGCTTCAGAAGCGGTATGCAGGTGGACGCACTATAGAAAATAGCCTTCAGACCAACGGTACGCTCATCACGGATGAATATGCCGAGTTCTTTGTGAAGAACGGTTGGCTTATCGGAGTGTCGATTGACGGTCCGAAGGAATACCACGATGCTTACCGCCGTAGCGCTGGTGGTGGTGCTACGTTCGATAATGTGATGAAGGGTATCGACATACTGAACCGCTATAAGGTGGAATGGAATGCCATGGCGGTAATCAATAACCTGAATGGAAGCCATCCACTTGAGTTCTATCATTTTTTCAAGAGAATAGGCTGTCGATATATTCAGTTTACACCTGTTGTTGATGCTTCCCGACTTGGTGAGCTTACCCCCTACTCCGTTCGGCCAAGGCAATGGGGAGAATTTCTCTGCCGTTTGTTTGATGAGTGGGTAAGGAACGATGTAGGCAAGTATTTCATCCAGATATTCGATGCTACGCTTGCCAACTGGTGTGGGGTCGCACCTGGTGTGTGCTCTCTGGCAAAATACTGTGGCCATGCAGGTGTAATGGAACATAACGGTAACGTGTATTCATGCGACCATTTCGTATATCCAGAGTATTTATTGGGAAATATCAAGACTAAGGGCTTGGTGGAGATGATGTACTCTGAGCGTCAGACCAAGTTCGGACATGATAAATATGACACCCTTCCCCGCCAGTGCAAGGAATGCAAATGGCTCTTCGCCTGCAATGGTGAATGTCCCAAGAATCGCCTGTTGAATACAAAGGATGGGGAGTCTGGACTCAACTATTTATGTGAAGGTTATCAGATGTATTTCGAACATGTTGCACCTGTGATGGAACATATGAGGCGTAATATCACTAATGTTGGTTAAGGATATGACTATAATTTGTTATTTGTGGTGTTATGGAAATGTAGTACCTTTGCAGCATGAAAATGAAAATCAGGTTGAAAGGTTTTACCCTTTCGATAAATATTATTAATTAAAGTATAGGAGAAATTTGTATGAAGGAAAAAATCGGTTCTTTAATATTCGCAGCAGCCTTATTGGCTCTGGGACTTGCCTTTAACTCATGTGGCGGTAAGAAAAGCGACACACCATCTAATGGAGATGAGATATCAGGACGCATCTCGCTATCAGGTGCTTTCGCACTTTATCCTCTTGCCGTAAAGTGGGCTGAAGACTTCCAGAAACTTCATCCAAAAGTGAAGATTGAGGTTGACGGTGGTGGTGCAGGTAAGGGTATGACCGATGTGTTGACAGGTCAGGTAGAACTGGGTATGGTATCGCGTGAGGTGTCATCGGAAGAGGCTGAGAAGGGAGCTGTAGGCTTTGCTGTGGCAAAAGATGCGGTGGTACCTACTATCAATGAAAAGAACCCACACTATACAGAACTCGTAAAGCGTGGAATAACCCTGAAGGATGCGCAGGCCATCTGGCTCAACGGCAGTATCAAGTCATGGTCACAGCTTGTTCCTTCTGCCAAGGAGAGTATAGCTCTATTCACACGTTCTGATGCCTGTGGTGCCGCAGAAACATGGGCTAACTGGCTCGGAAAGCATCAAGAAGACCTTCTTGGTGAGGGTGTGCATGGTGATCCTGGTGTTGCTACCGCTGTGTCAAAGAATCCTCTGGCTATTGGATTTAACAATATCGGCTATGCATACGACAACAACACATTGAAGCCTCTCGACGGCATTCGTGTAATCCCATTGGATGTCAATGGAAATGGTAAGATTGATGCTGATGAGGATTTCTATGCAACTAAGGATCAGATAACAAAGGCTATTGCAGAAGGAAAATACCCTTCACCTCCAGCCCGCGATCTCTATCTCGTGGCAAAGGGAATTCCTACAAATCCTGTAGTTGTGGCCTTCTTGAAGTATGTACTTACTGAGGGACAGAAAGTAAACGCATCAGTTGGATATATTTCAATTCCACAGGACAAACTTGACAATTCTTTACAAAAACTTAAATAACGCTTTGCTCACAAATTAAAAATTGAGATAGGCATAATATGTGTCTATCTCATTTTTTTGTCTGTTCGAAAACAAAAAACATGGGCTTTGTTTAAGTATCGCAAGCGAAAGTTGAAAAAAGGAAGAATAATCGGCATTGAAGTTATAATTTGTTATAAAAGCGTCACAAAAATTGTAAAAATCATCCAAAACACAGGAATTTTCCGTAAATTTGCCCTTGCTTAACATAAAATTCCGTTTTAGGAGTTCGAGGAGTACAAGTAAACAAGGAGTGCAAGACAATAGTTTTTATCGCCCAAAGTATCGTCTTGAAATCCTTGTACTCCATGTACTCCTCGAACTCCTTACAACAGTTGTTTTGAATTCGTGATAACAAAATATTTAATAACAACAATGAAAAATCATCTACTAAAGTGCCTTGCACTATTGCTCATTGGCTCTTTAACTGTTGCCTGCGGCAAGGACGATGAAGAAGACCTCATCATCCCAAAGCCTGACGAAACCTCAGAAAATAGTACACCGCCAAACAACAAAACAGAGGAGGAAAAGAAAGATTCTACTTCAACCGCCGTACCTGAAGAAATTGTGCCGGTGAAGATTGAAGCCAACACTTTCCCAGACCCTAAGTTCAGGGCATTGGTTTCTGGTCGTAACTATGACAAAAACGGTGATGGCACCTTGGAAGTGGAGGAAATAATCTACATCCGCAACCTATATTGTCAGGATATGGGCATCAAGTCGCTCAAAGGCATTGAGTATCTGAAGGAACTACGAGGCATTTATTGTATGAATAATGAGATTTCTGACTGGGATCTCAGCCACAACAAATTGCTTACCGGTATCTGGTGTTCTGGAAATAAGTTCACATCTCTCGACTTTACTGGTCTTGATGATCTTGAGTGGGTATATTGCCACGACAACCAGCTTACATCGCTCAACGTAAGAAACAATAAGAAAATATCATATATAGAGTGCAATACCAATCCTCTCAAGGAATTGGATGTCACCCATAACCCTGAGCTTGAGCATCTTATGTGCGGTACGTGCGGACTAACGAAACTCGACCTTACACATAATCCAAAACTCCAGCACCTGGACTGTTTCGCCAACAAGTTCACATCATTAGACCTTTCTCAGAACTCTATGATGAAGCGTCTGAACATTTGGAACAATGAACTGCTGGGCAACGTAAACATCAACAACATGAAGGGATTACAGACGTATAACTGCGCCAAGACTGGCATAAATAAACTGGATCTAAGCCACCATCCAGAGCTACACAAACTGACTTGCAGCTACAATGAGATTACTTCATTGGACCTATCTAAGAATCCGAAGCTTATAATTCTTGAATGTCAGGACAACAGAATCAGCAAACTCGACCTCTCCAAGAACCCGCAGCTCCGCTTCTTGTGGGCTGCTCATAACGACTTCGCATCATTAGACCTCAGCAGCAATCCTTACCTCATTAAGGTTTATCACGAAGGTACTTACGAAAAAGACAAGATAGACGAGGAATGGTATTTAGATCTTGGTGGTGAGGTTTCTACGGGCAATGACAACAAGCTCTATCTTTGGGTTAACATTGGCGTGAAGATTAACGATGTCTCAAACGGCACACAGGTTACTCAAGAGAAATATTCAGAGTTGGATCCAGGTGTTAAGGAAAGCGACTGCCTTACACGAGGATATGTGATGAATTACCTCTACGAAATTGCAGGAAGTCCTAATATTTCAAAACACAAGACAAGCTTCAAGGATGTGGCTGGCACAAAATATGAGAAAGCCATTATCTGGGGTGAGTCAAAGGCTATGACAATGGGGTTCCCTGAGTTCTTGGGCGATTATTTTGCCCCTAACAAATGGATTACACGTCAAGACCTTACGTTTATGCTTATGAGATACTCTGAGGCTTTCAACCTGAAACGTGACATCGACTTCGGGCGCAGCGATGAATATCTTGACTATTACGACATTGACCCAGACCATTGGGAGGCTGTTTGCTGGTGCGCTACATGGCATATAATTGAAGGTAAGGGCGGTTCATCAAAGAGTCAGCAGAAATTCGACCCTTACGGACGCATTACGCAAGCTGACCTCAAGCAAGCTATTGCCAACCTTAAGGAGGTTAACAGTTTGTAGAGCTTACATCCTTAGTTCATTCTGTATGGCAAAGAGTTTTGACACTCCAATTCGGAAAACTCTTTGCCATACAGAATAAAAAAATGAAAAACATAGTTGGTTATTGAATATATTTTTGTATATTTGCATCAGATTACAAGAAAATCGTTTGAATGATTATCAAATGTATTAGGATAGATTATTATTACTGACATAAACAAATTAAAGAAAGCCTTTATGATTAAAGACATTGCTCATATTGCCTTGAATCCATTAGACATGGACAAGACAGTAGCGTATTTTAACTACGTCTTCGGATGGAAGAAAGTGTTTGAGTTGCATAAGGAGAATGGCGATCCGTGGATTGTGTACCTGAAGATATGCAAAGGTCATTTCCTTGAACTTTTCTACGATGGAAAGAATGACCGCGACTATGCTTTCGACTTCAAGAAAACGGGGTATAACCACTTGTGCGTTACGGTTGGTGACATCCGTAAGACATTGCTGGAAATTTATGAGAAGGGGTATATCGACTCGCCTGAACCGGAGATTGAGAAGAGCGGATGCCTGAACCTTTGGCTCTACGATCCTGACGGCAACGGCATAGAACTACAGGAATATACGCCAGAATCGGTGCAGATGCAGAGTAATGAGGTTCCTTACGAATTCGGCCGTGAGGGATATGTAGGTATTGGTCACGCCTGCTTTGTATGCAAGGATATTGAGGCTTCACTCGATTTCTATTGCAACAAGCTGGGTATGAAGCTCGTAGGCATACAGAATGATGACGACGACAAGCCTTGGCTGCATTATGTAAGGATGGCAGACGGGGTGTATCTTGAGCTTATCCCTAACGGTGAGGGCGAGAATCCGAATACAGGTTGGAACTCGCGCGGTTTCCAGCATCTGTGTCTTGAAACGGATGATCTGTTAGCCGATGTGGAGCGTCTACGTGCTATCGGTGTAGAGATAGACCAAGAGCCTAAGACTTCATCGGACAAGAACTGGCAGGCATGGATTCATGATCCTGACGGAAACAAAGTGGAACTAATGATGATTGACCCAGATTCACCTCAAGCTAAAGCATAAACCGACAATGAAAAAGAACATTTTACTTTCTGGCGTGACAGCTATCCTAATGATGGCATCATGCACTTCAAACGCTCCACAGACAACGGAAACGGCAGAGACAGTAAAGGACTGAACCCTGACCTTTGGGAAGCACAGAACCATAAACTTGAACTTAAGGCTGACCGTGGCGTGATGGCTAATCCGTTGGAACTGAAGAAATTCATTCAGATAGCCATTATAGTAGAGGATATAGAAGTTGCAGCCCGCGAATGGGCACAGATTCTCAACGTGCCTGTTCCGGAGATAAGGGTACAACAAACAGTAGATACAACAGATCCAAATCTGATGTACTATGGCAAGAACTATAAGTATGGTTTGAAACTCGCATCTATCATGGCTCCGCAGGGATTCATCATTGAGTTACACCAGATATTAGATGATAATCCGAGCACTTACAACGAGTTTATCAAGGAACATGGCTATGGCGTGCATCATCTTGGCTTTGCCGTTGGCGACCGCCGTGATGCCGTGGTGAACGAACTGATAGACCGTGGCTATCAGAAGCGCGTAGAGCATATCTATCCAAGCGGCAGTTGGACGATAATCGATAGTGAGCAGTCGCTTGGTGTCAATCTGAATATAAAGCCTGCAATGTAAAAAAATTATTCAGCTTTGTTATCAACTACGGTAATCTCATGGATGGTGAGATTACCGCTTTTGTCTATGCTAATCGGTGCTGAGAAATCTGGCATATCATCATAAAGGAGCGCAAGTCCAGTGGTGAATTTAACCCCAGGAACGAAGACAAGCTTTGGCTCGTCACCACTGAGATCATAGTAAAGCTGTTCGCCAATCCACATCGGACATTCGTCATCAAATCCGCCCATATCAGTAATGGTATTAGTGATAGTTTTCAACACTTTATCACCATCATAAATAGTTACGTTCTCACCATCAACAGTATAGCCTATACGCTTGAGAAGTTCCTGTTGTACGGCATAAGGATTCAGCTCAGTTTTGATGTATGCCTTACCATCCTCCTGAAAACGTATTTGATAGAGTTTTTCTACATTTACACCAGTACCTGACATTGCGCAACTTGTCAGCCAAAGATCTCCAGTCTTGGCATTATATTTTGCCTGTGGCTGGCGAGTATTGATTATATTAAGGAAATTTGTTGACACAGTTCCTTTTGTCACAACAAAGCCGAAGCCCTCAGATGGAGTCTGGTCAATCTCGTCAATAGAGAACACAGCGATATTTGCAGCCGTATCGCTCATAACTTCATGATAATGAAGTTTTAGCGCATTATCCATTGCCTTTTGAACATTGGCAGGAATAGAGTCTGACTGCAAAGGCGAATCCAATGTACCAGCCATTGGCTTTGTATCGATAGTTGTACTATTACAACTTGCCACCATAAGGCTAATGGCAAGAAACAAAACAGATGTGACAAAAGATATTTTTTTCATAGTTATTTCGCTTTTTAATTTAACATAGGGGTAATTTAAAGGTATGATCCACATTCTGACCATACCTTTAATTTTTCTATAAATATCACAAATTATGAATTTCTCTCAACCCACTCCTTAATTGCCGTGAGGGCTATCGACTGGAATGAAGTGCCAATGTGATCATCCTTATAATCACGCATACGACGATACAGGCTCATCGGAATCTGAACATTCAATCCCTTTGTGCGCTCCTCTTCCATATCCCTCAGCATCTGAGCATATTGTGTTGCGCCCTTAGATGCAGAAGAAGCACGCTTGGCACTAACTTTTTCCTCTGCATTCTTGTTGAAAACGCTTTTCTGGACTAAATCCTCTGAAAACTTATTCTTCATTTCTTTCCTTTCTTATTGTCATTAATAATCTTCTTTGCAAGATTGAGATAATCTATCGCCGTTGTACATGTAGGTGCATATTCATAAAGGTTCTGTCCCATAGCCTGCGCTTCCACAACCTTCGTACAACGATGAATCCTCACATCAAGCACCTTTTCCTTATAATTCTCAGATACAATCTTCGACAATGACTTTGTTGCCGACGTTCGCTCATTAAGCATGGTAAACAAGATTCCCTTCAACTGCATATCCGGCTTAAGTTCTTCCTTGAACTCTTCAAATGCCTTCATTGCAACCACAAGACCATCCATTGCCAAACGCTCAGCCTGTACTGGTATAATAACCGAATCAGAAACAGACATTGCATTGAACGTAATATCATTAAGAGCAGGAGGACAATCAAGCAACACATAGTCAAATGCCTCAGTAATATCATCAGGCAATGACACACCTGTGTTATCATCCAAAGCCTTACCAAAGCACTTTCTAAGCACAACCTTCGGCTGCATACTCCTTGAAAGTTCTATTTGAACGGATGAAAGAAGAGGGTTATAAGGGACAAGGAATACCCCACCCTTACCATTTTCCGATTTTATATTCGTCTCATAAACAGGCAACGAACTCTTATCCCTCAAAGCCTCGTACAAAGTTCTGCTGCCTGGCTGCTGCTTCCAACCAAGAAGCGTACTTATATTTCCCTGAGAGTCCAAGTCTATTATGAGTATTCTAAGATTCTTATTACAATGCAAAAGTGCACCAGCAAGAGAAATAACTGTTGTTGTCTTACCAGTACCACCCTTCATTGCTACCGTAGATATAACTTCTTTAAGTCTTTCCATTTTATTCATTTATCTATTTACCTTTTATAAAACGACACTTTTCAAAATATATTGTATAACAATCCTAAAGGATTTATACATTATTATATCAACAAACAAAAGGATTGCTGTACAATCATCCATGCGGATTATTATACGCAACCAGTCCAATAAACCCACTTTCAACAACCTTCATTTTTACCCGCCTTCAAGATACAAAAGAAATAGAGATACAGCAAAATCAACCTCCATGCCTGTTACATAGCGCTTACACGTTTGTTACAAACCTGTCACACACAAGCCTTAGAAACATCAACATACACTTATGTAACACCATTTCTTGGAGCAAGTATATTTTATTATTAACTTTGCATTAGATTCCTAAAAAATAAAAGTTATAACGGATTGCAGACAAACATCCGTGTTTTATGGTTAGTTTTTTAAACGATTAAGAAAGGTTACATCGTGAGATGTGATCCTTTCTTTTGTTATCCAACCCTCCCTTTGTATATACCCAAAAAACAACGGCTTTCCTATCGAAATCAACAGCCCTTAAATTTATATTTAGTAAACAACAGGACAAAAGAAAAGCGTAATTCCTGTTTCCAAGACTTACGCTTTAAGGGTGGAGGGTGGGGCTCGAACCCACGACATTCAGAACCACAATCTGACGCTCTAACCAACTGAACTACATCCACCATTTGGTTATATTACTCTTGATTTCTCAATTGCGAGTGCAAAGGTAGTAATTATTTTCGAGAAACAAGAATGATATGACGAAAAAATCACATCCCGATATCGCAAGATTGATTTACATCAATCCATTCTATCTCGATAGTCCTCGTATGAATATTCACGGAGAGGAACAAGTTCATTATCCTCACGGAGAATACAGATGGCAGGATGACTGATGCCATTGAACGTGCATGTCTTTACCGTAGTATAATGAAGCATATCCTCGAAAATAATAGTCTCACCTATCTGAAGCTCATGATCAAAACGCCATGCTGACATCCAGTCGCCAGAGAGGCAGCTGTTACCGCCAAGGCGATAGAGGAAGGAGGAGTGGCCTCTCCCCCCGCAAGCACATACTCCGATGTTATCAACATCGGACTTCCCAACCGTAGGGAGGGAGCCGCTAACGCCATCAAGACTATCACCCTCATTACCTTCTAAAGCATTCTCCACAGTCTCCGCTCCTCGAACAGCAGGATGATAAGGCATTTCGAGGCAGTCAGGCATGTGACAAGTGAAGCTGACATCAAGAATAGCCGTGCGAATACTGTGATTCTCCACGATATCAACTACATGAGAGACTAAAGGACCTGTCTGCCAACCAAAAGCCGAACCTGGCTCAAGAATGACCTTGAGATTAGGATAACGCTTACGGAAATCCGTGAGAATGGAGACAAGCAACTCCACATCATAATCCGCACGGGTCATAAGATGCCCACCACCGAAATTGATCCATTCAAGCTGAGGAAACCATTTACTGAACTTTTCCTCTATATGAACGATGGTACGCTGGAACACATCTGAACCGCTCTCACAATGGCAATGGCAATGAAAACCCGTTATATCCTCAGGAAGCGTCTCTGGAAGGTCTTCAGCAAGCACACCAAAGCGAGTGCCTGGAGCGCATGGGTTATAGATGTCTGTACCAACCTCAGAATACTCCGGATTTACACGCACACCGAGTTTCAAGGATGGATTAACAGTCTTTGCACGATTATGATAACGCTCATACTGCGAAAGCGAATTGAACGTGAGATGGCTTGACATTCGCGCAATATCATCAATCTCATAATCCGTATAGGCAGGGGAATAGGTATGAGCCTGTGCCCCAAACTCCTCATATGCCAGACGAGCCTCTGAGAGACTTGAAGCCGTGGTACTTGAGATATACTCACGGAATATCGGGAATGTCTTCCAAAGGGCATACGCCTTGAAAGCAAGTATTATCTCAACGCCAGAACGCTCAGCCACATCACGGATAAGGGCAAGGTTTCTGCGCAGACGCTTCTCCTCCAACACGTATGCTGGACGAGTAAGCTCTGTATAAGTTTCGGGATTTACTTTCATCTTTTAAATAAGGAGTACAAGGAGTACGAGGAGTTCAAGGAGTACAAGGAGTACAAGACGAATGTATTAGCGATAATGCCCACAAAAGAAGAACTATCGTCTTGTACTCCTTGCACTCCTTGTACTCCTTATTACTCCTCAAAAAAAATTAGAGTTTGATTGCAGCCTCAAGAGCCACGGTCATCATATTCTTAAATGAGTTCTGACGCTCATCTGAGGTCAGCTCACGCTTATTCACGAATGAGTCGCTGATGGTAAGCAGACAAGCGGCATTCTTGCCAAGAACATTGGCATTGTGGAAAAGTGCAAAAGACTCCATCTCCACGCATTCACACTTGTTACGACCACAAATATCCTGCCACGACTCCTGAGTATAGAACACATCGGCAGAGTGAACGCGAGCCAATTTGCACTCAATATCAGCATCCTTCGCAGCCTGAATAATAACATCATTCACATGCTGGCTTGGGAGAATTGTGTCCTTATCATATCCGCTCAATGTTTTGGCAAACGAAGACTCACTATAAGCCTCCTTGGCAAGAACCACGTCGAGCACGTCAAGTTGAGCAGAATAGCTGCCAGCCGAACCTATGCGGATGATATTCTCAACGCCATAGAAAGAGTATAGTTCCCAAGAGTAGATGCCTATGCTTGGCATACCCATACCAGAAGCCATCACGCTCACAGGAACACCCTTGTAAGTGCCTGTATAGCCATAAATATTACGCACGTCAGTTACAAGCTCCGCATTCTCAAGGAATGTGTCAGCCAGAAGTTTTGCACGAAGCGGATCGCCCGGCATAAGAACGGTCTTTGCGAAAGCACCATCCTTGGCATTAATGTGTGGTGTCATAGGAAATAGTCTTTAATGATTATTATTGAGTGCAAAGATAGTGATTTTTTCCGAGATTACAATAATTTCACGATATTTTTAATGAGAACGCGAAGAAAAAAAAGGGAAGCGGATTTATCGTGCTTACTTGCTTTTTCTGAAACTACTTAGCAGATCAGCAACCACATAACTACTGCCTCCTACGAAGATGAAATCAGCCTCAGAGGCATCTGCCTTTGCCTTTTCATACGCCTCGGCAACAGAAGGGGAGCCCTCCCCCTTGAGGTTATGCTCTGCCGCCAACGCAACCACCTTTTCCACAGGAATTGCCCTATGCGTGGATGCCTGACAGAAATAATAGCACGCATCCTTCGGCAAGAGCGAAAGAACCGAATTGATATCCTTATCATCAACCATACCAAAGACAATGCGAAGCCTTGCATCTGGATTCTGCACCTTCTTTTCCTCATACACCTTATTGATATGTGGTGCAAGAAATTCCCATCCTGCAAGGTTATGACCAGTATCACAGATGATAAGAGGAGATTCAGAAAGGGTTTCCCAACGACCTCTAAGCCCTGTAAGGTCACATACATGAGCACAACCTTCGGCAATAGGCTTTTCGTCTGTCAGAATGCCAAGACGGACGAGTTCATGGGCAGCCGTAAGAATCGTCTGTAGATTACGTTCCTGACAAGCCCCATGAAGTTGGAACTCAGGAAGTTCATACTGCCCTACCCTATCCTGCGCAAGTATCAGTTCAGCATTCATCTCCTCGGATTTCTGACGGAATACAGGAAGAGTCTCAGGAAGATATTCGCCTATCACAACTGGTGTATTACGCTTGATGATTCCTGCCTTCTCACCGGCTATTTTTGCAAGAGTATCGCCAAGAAAACCTGTATGGTCGAAGGAGATATTTGTGATAACCGACAAGACAGGAGAAATGATATTCGTACAGTCAAGACGACCGCCAAGTCCCACCTCTATCACGGCTATATCCACATGTTTCTCAGCGAAATAGCGGAAAGCCATAGCCGTTACGAGTTCAAAGAACGAAGGGTACAGAGACTCAAAGAAATCCTTGTTATCACGCACGAAATCAACCACATACTCATGGCTGATAGGCTCTCCATTCACGCGAATTCTCTCTGAGAAATCCACGAGATGCGGAGAGGTGTAGAGTCCCACCCGATAGCCCGCACTCTGGAGTATAGCCGCAAGGGTATGCGAGGTCGAGCCTTTACCATTCGTACCAGCCACATGGATAGTCTTGTAAAGGGTGTGCGGATTGCCGAAATGATTGTCGAGGGCTATGGTATTCTCCAAGCCCTCCTTATACGCAGAAGCACCCACTCGCTCGAAAACGGGGGTGCTTGTGTATAGATATTCTAATGTCTCTGAATAAGTCATAGATAAATGATAAAATGAAAAGTGAAAAATGAAAAATGAAAAATACAAGTTACAAAAAGCAGATATATAGTCCAAAGGATCTATTGCGAGCCTGTATTTTATTATTTTTCATTTTATTATTTTTCATTTAAAAGTAGTTCTTGAATCTGTCGAAGATAGACTTCTTTGTCTGCTTGTCGCCCTGGAAGTTCTCACTTGCGCGAAGAGCCTCAATAGCCTTGCGCTCTTCCTTGTTGAGTGTCTTCGGAACATAGATGCTGACATTGATGAGAATATCACCTGTGCCATAGCCGTAGCCGGAAACAGCAGGAAGTCCCTTACCACGAAGTCGCATAACCGTACCTGGTTGTGTGCCTGGCTGTATAGTTACCTTTGCCTGATGACCATCAACAGTAGGAACAAGAACCTCACCACCAAGAGCGGCTGTCGGGAAGTCGAGCAAGAGGTTATAGATCAAGTCGTTACCGTCACGAACAAACACGTCGTTCTGCTCTTCCGAGATGAACACCTGAATATCGCCGTTCACGCCATTGTGCTTGCCGGCATTACCCTTGCCTGCAACATTAACGACCATACCATCCTGTACGCCAGCAGGGATGTTTACCTCAACAACCTCCTCGCCAAGAACAACGCCCTCGCCGTTACATTTCTTACACTTCTTCTTGATGACAGTACCCTCGCCACCACAAGTAGGACAAGGGCTCTGTGTCTGCATCATCCCAAAGATGCTCTGCTTTGAGCGAACCACATAGCCAGAACCATGACATGTGCTACAAGTCTCCGTTCCACTACCAGCCTCAGCACCAGAGCCGTGACAGCAATCACAGGTAACGTACTTGCGAACCTTGAACTTCTTTGTAACACCTGTTGAAATCTCCTGAAGAGTAAGCTTCACCTTCAGGCGAAGGTCTGCTCCACGATGCTGCTGACGACCGCCACCTCTGCCGAAGCCGCCGCCGAAACCTCCACCAAAGCCACTATGACCTCCGAAGATGTCGCCGAATGCAGAGAAGATGTCATCCATAGAGAAGCCACCTCCACCAAAGCCGCCGAAGCCACCATCACCACCGAAGCCGTTAGGACCGTTGAAACCGAACTGATCATACTGCTGACGCTTCTGCTCATCAGAGAGCACAGAGTAAGCCTCAGCAGCCTCCTTGAACTTCTCCTCAGCCTCCTTGTTGCCAGGATTCTTGTCAGGATGGTACTTGATAGCCAACTTACGGTAGGCTTTCTTTATCTCTGCAGCGCTTGCCGATTTGTCAACGCCAAGCACCTCATAATAATCTCTTTTTGCCATAAAATTCTCCCTTTCTTATATTACTGTCCCACAGCTACCTGTGCGTGACGGATCACCTTGTCATTGAGAGTATAACCAGTCTTTGTGCAATCGATAACCTTACCTTTCATCTCATCACCAAGTCCCGGAACAAGAGCGATAGCCTCATGGAAATCCACATTAAAGTCTGCTCCCTCAGTCTCAATTTTCTTCACGCCAAGTTTCTCAAGCGTAGAAACGAACTTATTGAAGATCAACTGCATACCCTCACGTACAGCATTGACATCATCAGTCTTATCAGCAAGAGCACGCTCAAAGTCGTCGAGCACAGGCAGAATCTCCTTGATTGTCTTCTCGCCACCACCAAGAATAAGATCAGCCTTCTCCTTGATAGTACGCTTACGATAGTTCTCGAACTCAGCCTGCTTATAGAGCATTTCCTTTTTCAGCTCGTCCACCTGATTCTGAAGTTCTGCCAAAGGGTCAGCAGGTGCTGACTCTTCGTCAGTCTTGCCTTCCTCATCTGTGACATTTGTGTCAGTCTTTTCCTCTTCAGCAGCCTTAGCCTCAGCCTCTGGGGCAACTGTTTCCTGCTCATTCTCAGCCTTCTTGAGCAACTCTTCTATGTTTATTTCCTTTTCTTCCATTATATTATGATTTTTAATTTACCCTTACTTAACAAAGGTTATGCCATTCTAAAGAAAGAGAGGAAAGAAAAGAGAAAATCATTTAGCATTCTTCCATTACCTGCTCGTCTGCTTCTACGTTTTCCACAAATTGAGGCTGAGGGAATTGAGAACACAAACGCTTGAGGAGATAGATACTTCCAGAGGCAAAGACGATCAAGAGCACTACAACGGTAGGAAGACCAATGAGATCATAGAGATGCTTGTCCTCATAGCCAATTCTCTCCATAGACAACGTCATAACAGTTGCAAACGTATTCTGTATGATATGGATAATCATTACCGAGAATATATTATTCGTCTTATAATAAACCAATCCGAGTATCAAGCCTCCTATGCCTGCAAATACAAACTGAGCCATATTCATATGCATCAGTCCAAAAGCAAGAGCGGATATTACAATAGCAATCCAAGGCTTAACGCCACCACGCAACATCAAACCAAGAATGGCTGTTCGCATCAACAGTTCTTCTAATATAGGTCCAGCAACACAAATTCCAAACGCTCCAATAGGCGAATGCATCAATTCCTTGAACGTTTTCTGCAGTTCCTCCGGCATTTCTATACCACATAAATCCTCCAGCATAGTATCGGCCAAGAACCATAACACGCCTACCAGAATCGGGAGTTTCATATTCCGAAATGTATCTCTGCCATTTCTGAATTCCGCAGCCAGATCAATCAAGCCATATTTCCATGTTAAAGCTAAAGGGATAGCAAGCATGAATATATCGCTAAATAACACATCAATAGTAGCATCCATGTGCGACAACATATTTGACAATTCCGATGGTTTTGTATGCGATATCACGAAATACAAAACGCCTGCAATAATTCCCAAAACGGAAAGAGCAATTACTATCAAAAGATAGACTCCGACAAACTTCAGAACTGGTTTAAATTTCTTCATTTTGTTTTTTAGGTTGGTTTTAGGTTGCTTTTAAATTCCGTGCAAAGGTAATAATATTTTCCCAAACGACCAAATTCTGTAATGAAAAAAATTCGTTCTTTTTTCGCCTCAAGTCCGAAGATACTCCATACATACTCCATACATAGTCCATCGATACTCCATCAAAACGATGGACTATCGATGGATTATCGATGGATTATCGATGGATTATCTTATGAGGAAGAGCGAAAGAAAAACGGGCTTTCCTGCAAAGAAGAAAGCCCGTTGTGGGAAAGAAAAATAGACCTATAGGTAATAAAATAACGTGAATTCGACGAAATGACGAGGACAAGCAGTAAACTGCCTTATCCACTGCGTGGAGCTACACAAATTACCATTAATACTCACGAATTTTTCCACGAATTATTTTTTCTCTGTCCCGATTTCCCGAATATTCGAATTATTCGGGATAAAAATTAACGATAAATTCGCGATAATTCATGGAAATTATTCGTTGAAGCTCATCAAGCAGAAGCAAGTCATATAGCCAAGCGCAGCGTTTATTTTCGTCGAACTCACGTTACATTAAGGACACTTAACTGAATTTACAAAATCACTTCTCGTTCCTATGGTCAACAAACTCATACCCCTTGAATTTCTCTTTCGGAAAGACGAAATTGCTATCTGCAATCTTTCCGCTTCTAAAACCGAACACTTGTACAGTAGTACGAAAGAACGACAGTTTGATTGTAAGGCTCACAGGATAGAGGTTAGTCTTGTAAACCCTTGCTGTTACGGACTTTATGCCAAAGAAACCCGCATTCTTTACCTTTGCCGTTATAAGGTAATAGTCGCCGTCATCCTCATAAGAGTAATCGAAATTCTTGACATCATACTTGAACTTCGACAGGTACTTATCCTTGTTGTCATCGTCAAAGCGATAGATATTCACCAGCTTTTTCTTCTTGTCAACCATATAGGCGGTTATGCCATCCTCCCAAGCCATATATCGAGCCTCGGCATAGTGCAGTTTCTTACCCTTATAAACGATGTTCCCCTCAGTCTTGTAAATGCCGATGATATTGACCTTATACGACAAAGCAGAGCCTTGAGGCCCGAATACCATGTTATACACCTTATTAAATAATTCCTGAGCCTTAGGATCACTTGTAGCCGAAGCATTTGCCCTTGCCTGAACTGAAAGGCAAAGGAAAGAAATAAGTATTGATACTATAAATTTATGACGCATACGATGCAAAAGTACTACTTTTTGCTGATTAATGCGACTTTCATCTGTTAAATAATATTAATAATATTATAATATGATTGAAATATGCCGGAAAAACTCTACCTTTGCACAAAGTTTTTTTACAGTTAAACCAAGTTATAAATAGACACAATGAACAAAAAGTGCATGACACTTATTGTCTCTGCCCTCGTTACCCTTATGGTGCCAGGCATCTCACGCGCACAAGGGAACGGAGCAGCATCGGTTGGAAACATGAACCTCAACCTCAAGAAGGCTATAGAGATAGCGCTGGCTGAGAACCCAACCATAAGGGTTGCCGATAAGGACATTCAACTAAAAGAGATTGCTGATAAGGAAGCATGGCAGGCACTTCTGCCCTCTGTAAGCGCAAGCATTTCCCTCTCGCACAGTATTCAGGTGGCTGCAATCAAGACAGCTATGGGCGAATTCAAGATGGGTGCTGATGGTACAACTACCGCTACTGGTGGTTTGACCATGACTTTGCCTATCTATGCACCTGCTGTTTACCAGAACATGAAAATGACCAAGGAGGACATTCTTCTTGCTCAGGAAAAAGCACGTTCTTCACGCCTCGACCTCATCAATCAGGTTACAAAGGCATACTATGCAGCTTTACTGTCAAAGGATAGCCGTGATGTTATACAGCGCAGCTATAACGTAGCAAAGCAGAACTACGAGGTTGTTGACAAAAAGTTCCAGGTTGGCAAGGTGAGCGAATACGATAAGATAACCGCAGAGGTTCAGATGCGCTCTATGGGTTCAAGCGTTACAAGCGCAGAAACAGGTCTTACACTCGCACTCCTCCGTCTGAAGGTGCTCATGGGCATTAAGACCGACATTGACATTAACATCACCGATTCTCTGAAGGCATACGAGAAGGATCTTACACTTGCCAAGGCTGAGGTGAACGAGAGTGAGCTTTCAAACAACACATCTGTCCGCCAGCTTGACATGAGCCAGAATATGCTTGAGCGCTCAACAAAGCTTCTGCGTACCAACTTCCTTCCAACAGTTGCTATGCAGCTTCAGGGCTCATACACCTCATATTCTAACGACAACTGGAATGTGTTCAAATACAAATATTCTCCAGCCTCTTCACTTGCCCTCTCGGTAACAATACCTATCTTCCAGGCAAGCAACTGGACAAAGCTGAAGAGCAACAAGATCCAGATAGATCAGTTGGCAGATACCCGCACGAACACTATGCGTCAGCTTTCTATGGCAGCCCAGAGCTACCGCAAGAACATGCTCACCACAATCACTAAGCTTGAGTCAGATCGCGAGGCTGTTCGTCAGGCAGACAAGGCTGTTACAATCTCTGCAAAGAGATACGATGTAGGTCGTGGCACTATCCTTGAGCTTAACCAGAGCGAGACGGCTCTCACACAGGCAGAGCTGACCTATCACCAGAGCATATATGACTATCTCACGAACAAGGCAGACCTTGACTACACATTAGGACGTGAGTAGGCTTATTGAAAAATGAAAATTGACAATTGAGAATTGAAAATTACATCTTATGAAATTCAAATATATTTTACCAATTTTTGCAGCAGCATTTGTCTGCTCATGTGGCGACAAGAAAGATGCCTCAAAGGCAATCGACCCGGTTGTTGAGGTAAAGCTCGCAACAGTTTCAAGTGAGAGTGTACCTCAGACAGCCACCTATACCGCAACAGTAGAGAGTGACCTGAAGAATAACATCTCTCCAAATATGTCTTACCGCATCGAGCGAATCCTCGTTGATGTGGGCGATCAGGTTAGCAAGGGTCAGTTGCTCGTTCAGCTTGACGCTTCAAGCCTCAACCAGTTGAAGCTCCAGATTGACAACCAGAAGGTGGAGTTCAACCGCATCAGCGAGCTCTATAAGGTTGGTGGAGCTTCAAAGGCAGAATTTGACAATGCCAAGATGCAGATCGAGGTTATGGAATCACAGTATCGTCAGATGTCACAGAACACCCAGTTGTTTGCTCCTATGAGCGGTGTGGTAACAGCCCGCAACTATGACAACGGCGACATGTATGCCGGTACTCCTATCCTCACAATCGAGAAGACAAACCCTGTAAAGGTTATCATGAACGTGTCTGAGGTTCACTACAAGAGCATCAAGAAGGGACAGAGCGTTGACATCACTCTCGACTCATACGAGGGCGAGAATTTCACAGGTAAGATAACAACCGTATCCCCTTCTATTGACATCGCTACCCACACCTTCCCTGTTGAGGTGACAATCAACAACCCTCAGCAGAAGGTTCGTCCGGGTATGTTCGCTCGCGTTACCGTTAACTACGGCAACAAGAATCACGTTCTCGTTCCTGACGAGTCACTCGTAAAGCAGATTGGTGCCGGCGACCGTTACGTTTATGTCTATAACCCAAAGACAAGCACCGTATCTTACAATAAGGTTCAGCTTGGTCAGCACATCGGCACAAAGTATGAGATTCTCTCAGGTGTAGAGGACGGTCAACAGGTAGTAATAGCAGGTCAGGCTCGTCTTGCAGAAGGCAAGAAGGTTAAGGTTGTAAAATAAAAAAGAGGCCTCTCCCCCCGCCCTCCCCCGTAGGGAGGAAGCCGGAGTAATCAAAAGCAAATCGTAAAAAAATCAGAAAGCCTTTCACCTTTCGGTTCCCTCCCTACGGGGGAGGGCAGAGGGAGAGGCCGTAATTAAAATTTATATGACATTATACGAAGGCGCGGTCAAACGACCGATTATGACAAGCCTCTGCTTTGCGGCAGTCATCATTTTCGGTATCTTCTCCCTGATAAAGCTCCCTATCGACCTTTATCCGGATATTGATACCAACACAATCATGGTCATGACGTACTATAACGGTGCGTCGGCTAATGATATTGAGAATAACGTAACACGTCCACTTGAGAACACCCTGAACTCTGTGGAGCACTTGAAGCATATCACAAGTAACTCTCGTGAGAACGTATCCGTCATCACCCTCCAGTTTGAGTTCGGTTATGATATTGATGCGCTTACCAACAACGTGCGAGACAAGCTTGACATGGTGTCGAACTCGCTTCCTGACGAAGCACAGACACCTATCTTGTTCAAGTTCTCTACCGATATGATTCCTATCATCATGCTCTCCGTTGAGGCAAAGGAATCTCAGCAGGCTCTCTACAAGATTCTTGACGATGGTGTGGCAAACCCATTGGCACGTATCGACGGTGTGGGTTCGGTAAGTATCTCTGGTGCTCCAGAGCGTGAGATCAACATCTACCTCGACCCTCGCAAGATGGAGGCTTATGGTCTCTCTCCTTTGCAGGTCAGCTCTGCCATCAGCGCAGAGAACCATAACATCACCAATGGTACGGTGGACGTTGGTACACAGACATTCACCGTGCGTGTTGAGGGTGAGTTCAGCGATCCAAGCGAGATGAACAACGTAATCGTGGGTTCTCACAATGGCGTAAATGTATATCTGAGGGATGTAGCACGTATCGTGGATAACCTTCAGGAGCGTTCACAAAAAACATTTACCAACGGCACCCAGGGTGCTATGATTATCGTTCAGAAGCAGTCAGGTGCCAACTCCGTAGCTATCTCTGATGCCGTATTGGAGAAACTTCCTGAACTGCAGAAGAACCTTCCACCAGATGTCAAGCTGGGTATCATCGTAAATACCTCAGAAAACATTCTGAATACTATCGGATCACTTGAGGAAACCATTGCCTACGCTATGCTCTTCGTGGCTCTCGTGGTATTCATATTCCTCGGCAGATGGCGTGCTACGATGATTATCGTGATCACCATCCCAATGTCTTTGATAGCATCATTCATCTATCTGTATGCAACGGGAGGTTCGCTCAACATGATTTCCCTGTCATGTCTCTCTATCGCTATCGGTAACGTGGTGGACGATGCCATCGTGGTGCTTGAGAACGTAACGACGCACATCGAGCGAGGCTCTTCTCCAAAACAGGCTGCCGTTCATGCTACACAGGAGGTGGCTATCTCCGTTGTTGCTTCTACCTTGACCATGATTGCCGTATTCTTCCCATTGACTATGGTAACGGGTATGGCAGGTGTACTCTTCAAGCAGTTGGGCTGGATGATGTGTATCATCATGACAATCTCTACAATCTCAGCCCTCACCTTCACACCAATGCTCTGTTCATTGATGCTGAGATTGAAGAAGCGCCAGAGCGGTCTGTTCAAGAAGATTTACTCACCTATCAGCAATGGTCTTGATAATCTCGATGACTGGTATGAGAGACGAATCAACTGGGCTGTACGCCATCGTGCCACCGTTGTTATAGGCTGTATCTGCCTCTTCGTCACTTCTATCGTTCTTGCAAATATATTTGGCATCAAGTCTGAGTTCTTCCCAGCCAACGACTCTGGTCGTATCGGTGTATCTGTACAGTTGCCTATCGGTACTCGAGTAGAGATTTCCGAGGATCTTGCCAAGAGCCTCGTGAAGAAATGGCAGGACAGATACGGCAAGGACATACAGTCATGTAACTTCACCGTAGGTCAGGCAGGCGACAACAACACCTTCGCTTCACTTTCCGATAACGGTTCACACATCATCTCATTCAACATCATGATGGTGCCATCCGACAAGCGTGACAAGGGTCTGGCAACTATCTGTGACGAGATGCGTGCCGATTTGAAAGCCATCCCAGAACTGGCTAAATACCGTGTAATGCTCGGTGGTCAGCAGGCAGCATCAATGGGCGGTCAGTCAACTGCCACATTCGAGATCTACGGCTATGACCTCGATGCTACACGCAAGATTGCCGATGAATTATCTATGAAGCTGAGCGAGAACGAGATGGTTGCCCAAACCGTAATCTCACGTTCAGACTATCAGCCGGAAATCGTTGTTGAGTTCGACCGCGAGAAACTTGCCCAGCAGGGTCTCGGTTTGTCAACAGCAGCAGGATATGTTCGTAACATCATCACAGGTTCTCAGCTCTCTTACTTCCGTGAGGACGGTCAGGAGTACGATATCAAGGTTCGCTATGAGCCAAGTGCACGTATCTCTATGGAGGACATCGAGAACATGGTAATCCCTAACGGTCGTGGGCAGAACATCCGCATCTGCGACATCGGTACAGTTAAGGAGAGCGCAATCCCTCCAACAATCGAGCGTAAGGACCGTGAGCGTTACGTTACGGTAAGTGCCGTTCTCAAGGACGGATATGCACTTTCTGACGGTGTTGAGCTTGGTCAGTCAATCTATGAGAACATGGAGATTCCAGCAGGTGTCACCGTTCAGGTAGCCGGTTCTTATGAGGATCAGCAGGATTCTAACCGTGACCTCGGAACACTCGGTATCCTTATCATCATCCTTGTGTTCATCGTAATGGCTGCTCAGTTCGAGTCACTCACATACCCATTCATCATCATGCTCTCTGTGCCATTCGCATTCTCAGGTATCATCCTCGCATTGCTCATCACAGGCACCAACCTCAACATCATGTCAATGCTCGGTGGTATCATGCTGATTGGTATCGTAGTAAAGAATGGTATCGTGCTTATCGACTACACCAACCTGATGCGTGAGCGTGGAAATTCATTGATACGCTCAGCAACGATAGCAGCACGTTCCCGTCTGCGTCCTATCCTTATGACCACGATGACCACCATCCTCGGTATGTTCCCTATGGCTATCAGCCAGGGTGTAGGTGCTGAGATGTGGCGTCCTCTGGGTATCAGTATCATCGGTGGTCTGTTGGTTAGTACAATCCTCACCCTTATCTACGTTCCTTCCATGTTCTGTATATTCGGAGGCATCGGCATCAAGCGTCAGCGTAAGGCTCTGAAGGAACAGCGCGAACTGGATAAGTATTGGGAAGAGACAAAGACAGAGCGTCTGGCTACCCAGCGCTTGCACTCTGTAGGTCACGATATTGAAAAACGAAATAAGCATTAAACAATGAAAACAGTATTCATAACATACGATCAGGCACATCACGACGGAGTGGTAGAGGCATTGTCCTCTTCCCTCTGTCGAGGATATACCCTTCTTCCTGAGGTTGCAGGTAAGGGAAGTCTGTCAGGCGACCCTCACCTCGGCACACACGCATGGCCTGCTTTGAACGAGGCTGTGCTCACGATATGCGACGACAACAAGGTTGAGCCTCTTCTGACACGACTTAAGAAACTTGACGCTGACAACCCTATGCTCGGACTTAGGGCATTCGTCTGGAATGTGGAGCAGTCAATCTAAAGCCTAACCAAGCCTTCCCAAACGGGTAGTCCGATGTTGATAACATCGGAGTATGTGGCTTGATGTTAGATAGTATTTTCAACGCAAAGACGCAAAGACACAAAGGTTATAAAAACTTAGCGTCTTTGCGTTTAATAATTTAAAACAACAATAACCAAGCCTTCTCTTTAGCGAAAGAATGTATAAAACATCCTTCCCTTTGGGAAGGCTTGGTTAGGCTTCTTATCTATGAAAAAATCTACTCTCCTAACCACATTCATCCTTTTATTATTATCCCTCTCATCAGCCGCAGCAAAAAAACAGAAGCCACAAGCCGATTTATGGCCTGACGGTACTCTGATTGATGCGTGGTTCAAGGACACCACGCGCATAGTTATCTCAAAATTGGGAAAACAATATGTCCTTACCGACTATCGCATCTTTGCCGACGGACGCATACACACCTCCGAGATCCAGGCGCTCATCGACAAGGCTGCAAAAGAAGGTGGCGGCGTGATAGTAGTTCCCGAAGGTATCTACATGACAGGAGGCTTGCATTTCCGTCAAGGCACCCACCTACACATCCGCAAGGGGGGCGTGCTCCTGGGTTCTGACTTCATAGGCGACTATCCACTCGGAAAGACACGCATAGAAGGCGAGACCTGCACTTACTTCGGGGCTCTTATCAATGCCGACGGACTTAACGGTTTCACCATCTCAGGCGAAGGCACTATCGACGGCAACGGACTAAAGTATCATCAGCAGTTCTGGCTCCGTCAAAAATGGAACAAAGCCTGCACTAACAAGGATGAGCAACGCCCACGCCTTGTCTATATATCCAACTGCAAGAATGTTCAGATTGAGGGCGTGAACCTCCAGAACTCCGCTTTCTGGACAAACCACGTCTATAATTCCGAGAACGTGAAGTTCCTCGGATGCCGCATCTACAGTCTCGGCAAGCCCGATGACACAAAAGGCCCTTCCACGGATGCCATCGACCTTGACGTGGTAAAAAACGTGTTGATAAAGAACTGCTATATGTCGGTCAACGATGATGCCGTTGCTATAAAAGGCGGAAAAGGTCCTTATGCCGATGCCTTCATGAAAGAATATCCGGGAGTGGAGATTCCATCAGAAAGCGTAGGAAACGGCGAGAACAGAAATATCATTATCGAGGATTGCGAATATGGCTTCTGCCACGGTTGCCTCACGTTAGGTTCAGAGTCCGTCTTCGACCATAACATCATCCTCCGCAGGATAAAGATATCCTCTCAGGCAAACAATCTCTTATGGCTAAAGATGCGCCCTGACACGCCTCAACGCTACGAATACATCACCGTTGAAGACATCACTGGTCCTGTAAGGAATTTCCTTCTCATAGCCCCCTGGAAGCAGTTCTACGATCTCAAGGGCAGAAAGGACACTCCCCTCTCCTATTCCGACCACATCATTATGCGCAACTGCGATTGCGAATGCATCACTTTCTTCAATGCCCAGAAACAGGACGAAGTCTATCGTCTCAGCAACTTCACCTTCGAGAACCTGAAGATAAAGGCGCAGAATAAGGAATTCCATCCAGAAATCGTGGATTGCTTCAAGCATAGCAATATCAACGTGGAATAGCTTTCAAGGCACATAGTCTCGATACACAGAGTTACGACACGCGAAGAAGCCATAGCAGCAAAGACTTATTCAATATACAACCCTCTGGCGAAGCCTTTAACGCTTATGCCAGAGGGTTACTATTGCAAATAAGCCCTTGGAAATTCTTTCCTGTCAGAATCACCTTTCCCTATTCAATTCCTCGCGAGTAGGACTCCTATACAATCCAACGTGCACCCTGTTTTTCTTACACTCATCAAGAGTATGTACAGGCGGCTCAAGGAAATCAGGAAAAGCCATCTTATTGAGCGACTGGAAATAAAGCAGAATGCCATCCTTCCACCATTCAGCATCGCGTGTCTGTGTCATCAGGCGCGTCTGCACATCACGGAATATATCCTGATCAATGGCACCCTCAAGTGAATTCCATTGACGCTGCATCTGACGAGCCTCATTAAGCCCATTCTGATAGCGATAGCACAGCTCTTCCCAAACACTACGCCCCGTCTGACACTTATGATTCCAAGAAACATGATGAAACCATAGCAGGTATTTATCAGGACAGGTTTTCACATCTTCCATCACACCACCGAAAGCTGGGGAATACTGCGAGGTATTATCTGTTCCCGTTGCCTTCGTGCGGTCAAAGCCTATACCATCGGCATCTGCCTGATTATAGAACACAGGCAACCAGTCACGACGGATTGCACGGTTATCCCATGCACCCGGAGCATAATGAGAATTGCCAAACTGATGGGTAAGTCCGATTGGCATCTCATAGTCAACCACAGCCTCACGACTTCTCATGAGCATTGAAACCACGGTATCGTGCTGCTTCCCATTAAGCAAAGGGAATGTCAGCGACACCCATTCATTTGCTATCGTCTTTGCATCAAGATCTGGATTCCACGCCATTCTGCCAAAGGCATACCAGTTTGATTGCGCAAGCGGATGCCCCGTCCAGTTGGCATCAGTACCAGTATTGGCTACTCCCGCTATGGCGTTGTACTTAGCCTTGAGCTGATTTGCCTTATAGTCGGCATACTGTGTCACTTCGGAAAAGAACTCCTCCCACATAGTGCCGAGATAGGCAAGGTGATTGGCTTGTCCGAGGTATTCCTGAGTTATCTGAAACTCTGGCATCTCTGCAGTCTGGCGAAGTGCCCCAAACAGGGCATTGAACGGTTCGCGAGGCTGGAAGTCGATAGGTCCGTTCTTCACCTGAATAATCACGTTGTCAAGGAATTTCCCGTCAAGATGCTCAAACTCCAGTCGTGCCTGCTTTGCGCGGTCTGGGTCGGTAGGATTATTGATGAACGCTCTCCACATCACTATGCCTCCGTAAGGACGTAGTGCACCTGCAAGGAGATTTGCCCCGTCGGCATGTGTACGCCCATAGTCCATAGGTCCGGGCTGCCCCTCACTATTAGCCTTTACAAGAAAACCGCCAAAGTCGGGTATCAAACCGTAAATTTCCTTTGCCTTTTCCTTCCACCAACGCTGCACATCCTTATCCAGAGGATCGGCAGTTGAAAGACCGCCTACCACCACCGGACTTGAAAAATTCGCAGCCAGATACACTCTTATTCCGTATGGACGCAGCACATCAGCATACTGCTTTGCCATCTGCAACACCTCGGTGGTGAGCATCTTAGGCGAGGCATTCACATTATTGAGCACAGCTCCGTTTATGCCTATTGAAGCACAGGCACGTGCGTATGTATCGTTGTTCAGGGGATTGTTGTTTATATCCTTAACCTCATTACAGCCAATGGTCTTTGGAAAACCGCTCACATTCCAGAAGATACTCTTTCCAGCATATCCTCGCTCGCTGTTTCCGTCAAGGTTATCCCAGTGATTTAGGAGACGGATGTCATGAAACGGACTCTCCTTCACCTCCATGTCACCACCTGTGGCATTCATCGTCTGAAGCTGGAGCAATCGGTATGCTCCATATAGCAGACCTATATCCGAAGGAGAAGTAATAGCAACCTTGCCATCCTTTATCCTGATGGTATAGGCATCGCGCTTCATACCCTTCACCTTCTTCACCATCATACTCACAGCCCCGCCATTCCATGCAGAAGCCAATTCGCGCCTGGCAATATCCGTCGTAGCAGTACTCTTTGCTGTCAACGTAATCTGGGCATTGGCAGCCCCCGTCTTGCCAAGCCATAGTCGTGAACCGTCATCTGCATGACAATTTGCAGCAAGACAGCAAACTACTAATGCTGTCAAGACGGATTTCCTCAACGAGAACATCATTTCATTCATAATTCCTAAAGTTGTTTATTTTTGTTTTTATCCGATTAGTACAATAACGTGAGTTCGTCAGATTATAACTGTCTGTAATTTCGGCATGTTTAGCGACCACAAAATTACAGAAATTTTCCGTATTGCAAATGATTTTTACAAAGTTTTTGATGTCCTTATGGTAAAATAGCCTAAAAAGCCCCTCTTAAGACGTGAATTGAAACATTAATTGACTCAAGTTTCGCTTGTGACAGACCTGCAGACGAACTAAGCGAAGAACCTGCATAGCCTGTTGAGTCTAAGCGAAAAAAATGCCGAAGGCGCTCGCCACCCTCCGCGTCTAATTTCTTAAGTAAGTGGTCAAATTTAATTTATTATCAAGAATTAGAGAATTAGAGATTTTTTTCTTTGAATTTACAAGAATTTGAGACTTGCTTTGGCTTGATGAGCCATAGCGAATAAATGTCGCTTACGCTCCTTGCCAACCACGACGATTCCCAATGCTACGTAAGTAGCAAGAATTCTATTTTTCTCATTAATTCAGAATTACTTCCCATTGGTCAGTGGGTCTTCGACAAATCTCTCTAAATCTCTAATTCTTGATTATATAAAATAATTCTGTACA